>JAHIKR010000015.1 GCA_018897415.1 Pseudomonadota bacterium | reverse complement strand
CACAGAAAGTTCGGCAAACTGACCCGGCATATAAGAAAATTTTTCTTCATCATCAGGGTTTAAAAAAACCAGTTTGAATGTTTTGAGGTTTTTATCTTCGGTTTCAGTTATTATTTCGTCAATACGAACCGGATAAGGCAGGTACGGATTTTGCAAAGTATTCCTCCATGTTACAAATTGTCAATCCTCATATTTGTTCATCATATCGCAGACCCTTCGTATATCGATATTAACCGGACATAATCGAATGCAGCGCCCACATCCGACACATTGTATCCCATCGCCGTATTTGTCTACGTAATATTTAAGTTTGTGCATGAAACGCTGACGAACTCTTTGCATCTTGGTGTTTCTCGGATTGTATCCAGAGCCGTGGAGTGTAAACAAAGGATACATGCAGCTATCCCAGTTACGCATACGCAAGCCTGAACTACTGCTAACTTCATCCTGTATGTCGAAACACCAGCATGTTGGGCAGGCATAGGTACATGTTCCGCAGTTTATGCATGCAAAAGCTATATCGTCCCAAAAGGGCGCATCATATAGCTTGATGGATAATTTATTCTTAAGCTGGTCAGTTGAGACAAAAGAAGCTATCTTTTCTTCTGCCTTAATTTTCATGTCTTTTATTATTTTTTCTGCGGCGGTGGGGTCGGTCTCGGTTTCCCATCCTGCAGATTTTATAAAGTTTTCACCCCTTGAAGTTAAAATTTTTGCAATAAAGTTCTCCCCTTCGTCAACAAGAAGCAGGTCGAGTCCGTCTTCGTGAAAAGGCCCGCAACCGGCGCTTGTACAGAAGCACGTGCTACGGGGATTGCCGCAAGCCAGCCCTGCGAATATTGTTGATTCATAGGCGCGCAGCCAATAAGGATCTTTATATTCGGGTGTGTCAAAGTTGCATTTAACAAGAAGATAAGACGCTGCATCACAGGGCCTTATTCCTATCAAGGCTTGCAGTGAATAATCTTTATTTATTTCTTTTAATATATGATGATCTTCTTTACTTTCATCTAACGAATATTCAAACATTGTTTCAGACTGTGGATAAACAATGGATTTTGGTGAAAGGCGTGTATTGAGATAATTAAAATCCGGGAGTTCGCCTTTAGCGAGCTTTTTGAAAAAATGATGGTTATTATCCCTTACAGGACCAAATAATCTATAATTTTCACATAAATTTTCGAGTCCGTTGGCCCAGCTTTTTTTGTCAATAGTTATAAACCTCATAGAATTTACCTTTTATTAACATTCTATATTTATGAAACAAACCGACTGAGTGTGAGAGCTTAAGGTGTAATCAAATTCAAAACAGGAAACTGTTTGAGCGTATTAGATATCGTTAAGAAAGAACCTTGCAGGATCTTGTTCATTGTTTATTAATGGGTTGTTGAACTGTTACCATTGTTTTCATTCGGGGCAAGTTCTTTCTTTACGATATCTTATGCGTGAGTTTTTCATGGTTTGAATTTGATTACACCTTAAGCGAATATATTTTCAAAAAGCTAAAGTATTACGCCGTTTATTTGATAAAATCTTCAGGATCATCGGGCCTGTATGTATCGAGTGGCGGCCGTTCATCTAATGACAGCCCTGCCTCCCAGCCATAAAGTTCAAGACAGTCTTTTCCCAGTTTTTTTGTGAAAGTTCTTACTTTTATTCCCATTGGGCATGCCCGTTCACAGGCGCCGCAATCAGTACATCTGCCTGCGCAGTGATATGCCCTTAAAAAGTGAAATGTTCTTGTATCAACAGGGTCTATGCTTTTACCTACCCACTGGGGCCTTGATTCGTCCACGAAGCATGTGGGGCAGTAGCAGAGAGGGCACGCATTCCTGCATGCATAACAGCGAATGCAGTCAGACAGGATATCATCGAAATAGTTCCATTTATCTTCAGGCGCCATGGCTTCGATTTTGCGCACATCCTCATATCTATCAACATCTTTTTGTTCAACTAAAAGATCGGCAGCAAGCTCGTCGTAGATAACTGGATTTCGGTGTACGCATATTTTACAGTTTTCCTGTAATACATCATTTTTATTTAAGGTCTTCTCAAAACCTTCTCCTTTTACAATTATATTTTCTTCGTCTTCCGAGACTTCATTTATTTCATTTTCAAACATGGAAGTTATTTTATTTTTATCAATCATTCCTTTGCATGAAACACCGATTATAAACAGTTGTTCTCTTTTTATCTTGTTTTCTATTATATGGGTTACAATGTTTCTTGAATCGCAGCCCTTGGCAATTATACCTATTTTTTCTTTTCTGTCGGTCAAATAGTTTGCCAGATTTATTCCGCAGTTGCTGTCCCATACAAGTTCTTTTACTTGTTCCGGGGTTTTTGCAAAACATGGCTCATTCATCATAGGGACGGTTCCCTTACGGAAGCCGATTATTATTTCAACTTTTTCTTCTTTTAACAGTCTTTCCGATATTTCTTTAATTTTTGATAGATACTCTGACATATTAAGCAACCCTAGGCATTGTCTTTATAAAATGTTCCCTCGGACCCAGTGCCTTTACTGCCGAGGTGACTTCATTCACTACGCTTGCAAACTTTGTGGATTCAGCAGAAGATATCCATGAAAAATGGAGACGGCCCGGCTCAATTCCCATATATTCAATAAGATTTTTAAAAAGAGCGAACTTTCGGCGGGCATAATAATTACCTTCCATATAATGGCAGTCTCCCGGATGACATCCCGATATCCAGACTCCGTCCGCACCTTTCATGAATGCAGCCAGGATAAACTTTGGACTCATCCTGCCGGTGCATGGAATCCTTATTACTCTGACGTTGGGTGGATACTGCATGCGGCTGACACCTGCAAGATCGGCGGCTCCATAGCTGCACCAGTTGCACAAGAAACCGACTATTCTGGGTTTCCATTCATTCATTATGATATTCTCCTAAGCTGAGTACAATAGCGATTTCGAGAAACACTATAAATCACGTTTTGCACTCTTAATTTCTGTCGGCTGAGAGCAGGTATCAGATAATTTTTTTAAAAGAGCCAAATAATTATGCATCAATTCTAAACCACTAAGCCTTGGGATCTGGTCAAGCCAGGCACATAGGAGATATGGATCATAGGATAATGGCATCGGCAATTTAGCATCATACTAACTGAGTGGGTATGGTGCCGTTCTCGAAGCTGATTGAGTAATTATATTTTGCTTTTTAAAAAAACTATCTGATACCTGCTCTCAGCGCTGTACTCGAGGCCTCATAGCCTCTAAACTTTTTTACCTATTTCCTGTCAGTATTTTAGTTTTTATAGCGATTTCCCTAAATATGTTCATATTCGCTTATCCTGCTTTCTCTAATGCAAAAATTTGTGAAAATATCTGATTATTGTCAAATCCTTTAAGATGTATTGCTCCGGATCTGCATGATGCTGTGCATAGCCCGCAGCCCTTACAGAGAACAGAGTTAATTTGAGCCTTGCCTGTAAATGGGCCTTCCTCAATAAAAGCCGGCGCTGAAAAGGGACAGATATTGAGGCATACACTGCAACTGCTGCAGTTTAAAGGATTGACATGCGCAACCGTGCCGCTCATATTTATTATTTTCTTGGCAAGCAGCGTTACAGCCCTTGTTGCTGCGGCTTGCGCTTGAGCTATTGATTCATCAATCGGCTTTGGCGCATGCGCTAATCCGCAGATAAATACACCGTCTGTTGCACAATCAACGGGTCTGAGTTTAACGTGCGCTTCCATAAAAAAGCCGTCATCATTCAGGGTTACCTTGTACATTTGTGCAAGCGGATTTTTTTCTGGCGGTATAATGGCGGATGCAAGAACCAGAAGGTCCGGCCTTATCTCAATCTTTCGTTTAATTGTGGAGTCAGTGAACCTTATCCGTAAATCTTCCTTGTCATTATCTACGCTTAATTCCTCATTAAAGTCATATCTGAAGAAGAGGATACCTTTTTCCCTGGCTTTTCGGTACAGGTCTTCGCGCAATCCATAACTGCGCATATCCCTGTAAAGAATAAAAATGTCCATTTCCGGATTGAGTTCTTTGAGTTGCAGAGCGTTTTTTATTGAATGGGTACAGCATGTTTTTGAGCAATAGGGACGTTCTTCTATTCTTGAGCCAACACACTGAATAAATAGAGCTGACTTTATATTTTTGATAGAATCATCATTTTTAATGAATTTCTGGTCCAATTCAAGACCCGTCAGGACGCTGGGACCATGTCCATACAAATACTTATCAGGCTTGAGCTCTTTGGCTCCTGAAGCAATTATTGTTACTCCATGCTCAAGGACTTCTTCTTTACCGTTCCTTTCGATAGTTGTTTTAAAATTTCCTACAAAACCGTCGACCTTTGTTATTTTTGATTTAAGATAGACATCAATCTTTTCATCAGACTGAATTTCTTCAATCATTCTGTTTAGGTTTTGTTGTACATCCTCGCCTCGCCAAGTTTCATGAAAAT
Organism: Pseudomonadota bacterium; assembly: GCA_018897415.1. GTDB lineage: Bacteria > Desulfobacterota > Desulfobacteria > Desulfobacterales > ETH-SRB1 > B13-G4. The sequence goes on along the minus strand of JAHIKR010000015.1, from coordinate 564 downwards.
GCCGCGCCTGTCCGCCGAGCATTTCATTTTTTTCAATTAGATATGTATGATACCCTTGCCCTGATAAAGTTTTTGCTGCTGTCATACCTGAAATGCCGCCGCCTATTACCAGAGCTGACTGATTGACTTCCAGTTCCGGTTCAACCAGCGGTTCGTGCAAGGCCACCTTTGCCACGGCCATCATGGTCAGCTCTTTTGCCTTTTCGGTTGCCGCTTCAGGTTCTGCGCTGTGGACCCATGAACAGTGGTTGCGTATATTGGCCATATCAAACAGGTATTTATTAATACCCGCATTGATTAAAGTTTTCTGAAAAAGCGGTTCATGAGTTTTAGGAGTACAGGCCGACACAACCATACGGTTCAGGCGCTTTTCTTTTATTGTCTTTGTCATCTTATCCTGAGTGTCCTGTGAGCAGCTGAACATGTTTTCTTCAGCATGAACAACATACGGCAGGGTGCTTGCAAAATCCACTACAGCAGGGACATCGACTACTCCGGCGATATTAATACCGCACCGGCAGATAAAAACTCCTATTCTTGGAGGTTCTCCGCGGATATCTATTT
>JAHIKR010000212.1 GCA_018897415.1 Pseudomonadota bacterium | reverse complement strand
TGCTTTACCATGTCATCAATATCACCAGGCTGGAAGTGGACGCCCGTAATATTGTTTTGGACAATATGTGCCGGAGTGCCTATCTTGGAAGCAGCTACAGGGACTCCTGCTGCATAAGCCTCGCCAATTACCAGGGGAAACCCCTCGTACCAAATGGATGGGAATACCAACAGACTTGACTTGCGAAGAAGTTCCTGAACCTGTTCGGAAGAGCAGTGCCCGTGCAAGATGATTTTTTTGTCCAGACCAAGAGAGTTGATTTCTGATTTCAAAGTTTCAAGATATGGGCCGTCTCCCACAATGCGCAACAAAGGCGCTTTTTCGCCAAGCCGTTTCCAGACTGCGGGCAAAAATTGAACACCCTTTTCTTCTTTGAGCCTGCCTATACATAGCCAATTATTCTCTTTGTCTTTCCCATAGTTGTTATCCTGCATGTTGTCTTCAAAAAAATTGGGCTTCACCCTGATCTTGCCGGCTGGAAAACCTGCCTCAATAAATTTATTTTTATTAAACTCCGATAAAACAATAATCCGGTCAACTTTAGTTTGCCAAGTCTTCAGGAACCGGTTAAGGGCTATATTGGCTGCCAGTGGGGCTGTTGCCGGCATAGAATCTCTGTAACATTTATCAGCCAGGGCCGGCCATGGATATTTCCCAATACATTTTTCGCAAATGCCCTCAGGTCTCATCAACATGGCCTGAGCGCAAACAGTACGAAAATTATGCAGAGTCTGCACCGTTGCGCACCCCATTTTTTTAGCCTGATAAATGGCGGACTGGGATAGAACAGGAAAAGTGTTGTGAAAATGGACGAGATCCGGACTGAATTTATGAACAGCCTCCTTAACCATTCTTTTCCCAATGGGAGACCATGCAGTATAGAGTGCGGTTTTAAAAACAGAAGGCCCGTACTTCGTGCCGATAAAATCATTCTTGAAAATAAGTGTTTCTACCGTCAGACCATTTTGCTGCAGGAGTTCCTTCTCCCGCTCAAAAACCCGATCTTCCCCGGAAGGGCTGCTTGAGCGATAATATTCATGGACGAGCAATACTTTAATGTGACCACTCCTCCATGACCTGTCTGTAAATTTCGTTGAGTTTTTTCGCCTTATTGTCCCAACTGAATTCAGCCGCTCGGTTTAGTGCTGCGGCCGCCATCTGTTGCCGTAAAGATTCATTATCAGCAATACGTTGAATTGCCAGGCTCATATCTTCAATAACCTTTTTCGGATACGTCACCGGCACCTTGATCCCGCACTCTGGCGTGACTACATCGGCAAAGCCGCAATGATCCAGGCAAATCACCGGCAGACCCAATGCCAATGCTTCAAGAATGACAGTTGAGGTGAGGTCCTGCAGGCTGGAAACGACAAAAACATGGCCATGTCGCATTGTCTTGAGGGATTCATCGCGGGGAACCCACCCATGCCAATTACATCGCTCTGCAATTCCAAGCTTCATTGCCATTTGTTTCCACCTTCCTGTTTCTCGTCCCTCTCCCAGGATATCCAACCTCCAGTTTATGGAGCTTGGTATAAAAACAAGGGCTTTTAAAAGAATCGGCAACCCCTTAAGCGGAATGTGGAGACCGCTCCAAACCAACCTCAATGGCTCGTTATCCTCTCTTTTAGAAAATGATGTGGTTTTGGTGGCAGAAAGTCCAACTTCACAAATGATATGGCTGTCTTTCTGCCAGAACTTCTGAATGCTTTTTGCGGTATCCGAGGTAGCCGCAATGAGACCAGTTCCTGCACGGGCAGCCGCTTTATGTGTTCTGGACAGAGTCTTGATTTGTAACCAGTTTAAAAAATTTCGACCTAAATAATAAAGAGATCCATAGCAGCCGAGCAGTGGAGAAAAGCGCAAGGGCATCTGCACAAAACCCCCGATTGGCCCCCAGACAAATGGTGTATCCAGGCGCCAGAGATAACCAGGCTCTCGAAAACCGACCATATTAAGTTGATGGACAACGTCAAAAACAATTTCTTTGTGGAGATTTCTGGCAAGTGTAAATGCTTCTCTTTGCCACGACTTGTAAAACCAGTAATATGATGGCGGCCAGATCTTTCTGAGAGTACGATGTCTTTTCTTCTGGATGAAGAAAAATCTAACATGTTTTGCCAGTTCCGGATTGTCTTTGAGCCCTTCTTCCACTTCTTTCTGAAATTTTTCTTTTTCCGTAATAACCCAGAGATCATGAAACTGTGCAAGCGCAGAGATAAATCCCCATCCCATTCCGGGCTCAGAACCACGAACAGGACTGCATGCATAGGCAGAAATGAGGATCTTAAGACGTCTGGACATTGGGTTTGCTAAGTAAAACAGACATAAGTTCGATCAAATGGGGGTGAGGTCGCTTCAGATATTCGAGAATCATCAGAGCCGGAAGGATGTTTTCATACATAGAAGGGTATTCTGCCATTTCCGCTAATTGACTAAATTTTTTTTCTAACAATTCCCACATCACTTCTCCTCCCGGCCAGGGGCCAACAAGCGAGGCCTGGCGGTAGATGAAATGGAAGGCGTCTGAGAAAGGCAAACCGTTTGGGATGCTCTCCTCCCAGTCGAATACATAGAGTTTGTCCTTTTTTACCCGAATGTTCCAGGGAGCAAAATCACCGTGAATGTGATGGCATACAAGTTGGACATTTCCCGTTTCTTCACTTAATAGATTATCTAATAAATTTTGCGAAGGCGAAGGCCATTTTTCAAATTCATTTGCTTTCCAGGCCATTTCGATTGTTTTCCAGGCCGGGGTTTCCCGGAAAAGGATTTTTTGTCTGTGCATTCTGGAAAGGGCCGCTAACAACTTGAGATGATTAACTGTTAATTCTGGAATCTGCGGGCCGGTACTGAGTGGCAAGGCGCTTTGCACTTGCACCGCATGCCCTTCCCAGGTATCTTCCAGCAGTAATCGGGGGACTTCGCAAAACAGTCTTGCACCTTCCAGCGCCTGGAGCGCCTCGCTCTCCTGACGGATTGCTGCGGCACCTTCGGAGGTGTCTGCAATTTTTACCACCAAGACAGTAACCCTCCCTTGATTTTGCGCTTCAGCCAGCAGTGTGATTTTTCGCCGTGCCAAGTCTGAGCCACAATAAATAGCGACATTTTCAATCTTCTGAGAAAGGACCTCCCCGAGCCAGGAACAAAGAGTGTCTTTTCGATCTTTCAATTCTTCCTGGCCGGCAACAATAACTCCGTGCTGTCGAAGCAGCGCAATAAGGCCAAACCGGCTCATAACTTCAAGCAGCTTTAGACCTAACCTTGCTTTCCGACTCCCTGGGCTATGAAATGAGAAGCATTTTTGACGGAATCTTTTTGGGTATAAAGGAAAAAAAATGCGGGGTGCCGAAGCCGGCAAAGCAGCGTAATATTGAGAGTTGTGATAGCCAATCCGGCGAAACCAGTCATTTCTTAATGGCTTGTTGCTGATTCCTATGTGAATGAGCAGGCCATCTTTTTTTAGCAAGCTTGCAATATGCTGAAAACTGTATTGCGTTGTCTTCTGGCCGTCAGCCAATATTATGACATCATAGTGGTGAGCACACTGCTCGATAGCTGTAAAGGACCTGATCCGGCTTTTCAAGTGCGGGTCAACTGATTTCTTAATATCTACATTGCGTTCGTTATAGTTGTTAAAAAGACAATCAATTGTTTCATAAGACCTGGCCAGGCTGTTTATCAGCCAAACATCTCCTCCTGCAACCAGGATTTTAGCCCCTTTGAAAAGGGGAAGAAGGATTTTCCATGACGCCCACCGCTCATCACCTGATTGAAGGTTACTACTCATATCGTGCTGCCATATGATTAGTAATGGACTCTAATGCCTGGTTAACTGATTTCTCAACTGATTGCGCAGTGTCGATCCAGACCGCACGCGGCGAACTGTCGCAGAACTTTTTCAGCTCACTCATCTGTCGTTCCACTTCAATCAAAGGCAATTCCGGTTTCCTGGCGTGAATAACTGCCGGATCTGCACCAAGACATAAGATGAGGTCAGGGGCGGGGATCAGGACGGCAAATAATTTAATCAACCATTTTGGCAATGAAATTCTACTTCGGGCAGGATCGGTTATAAAGTCGTAAAAATAACGGTCAAATACATACAAACAAGGTCTTTTCACCTTGGCAGGATAGACCTTGAGCCAATAACCCAAAACATAATCAAGCGAATAATAGGATAATCGCAAGAAAGAACCAAAAAAACCAGAGGACTTGCTGCCGTGCGGATTAGTTACCGGCCCCTCTTTTGTCTGACGGCCAAACAGGCGAGCAATGCTCGGCAACAGATTTGGCCGCATATGCTCGTAATTAAGTTTAGTGTGGAGAGCAGATTCGAGAGGAGGCCGAATGCCTTCGATGATAGTTGATTTGCCGGAACCGTCAGTACCAAGGATTGCCAATATAGCTCCTGGTGGGCAGAATAAACGGATATAACGTCTATATATTAACTGGATTTTTTTGGAAAAAAAATTGACCGGTTGCCTGAATAATGCTCTGCAAATTAAAGCGAAGCGAGCTTCATAGCAGAGTCTTTTTAAATTGGGAACTGATTGGTTTCCTTTAATAAGGTGATCTCTCCATCTTTTTGCTACAAAGAGGCCAAAATAGCGAATTAATATTTCGTGATAAAGCGAGCTGTCTTTTTCATATGCACGGGAAGCCTCATCTTTATAATCTTTTCTTGACTTACCATTAGCTAAAATTTCTTTGATGAAAGCAGTTATGTGGGCATGGCCGTCTGTTGCAACAAGAATATTTTGGTGTTTCTTTGCTGAATGAATTACCTTATCTGCATTATAATATGGTATCCCTCGATGTTCCAAGGAAGGGAAAATGTCTATATGGGCTCCCCACCATTTGTTATCATAATAACCCAAAAAACTTGTAATCACTGCTTCAACTCGGTACTTGTTTATGCATTTGCCCCCACACTCTTTTGCAGAATGTTGAATTATCTTCCAAGTCGTTGTTAATTCACTTTTTGGTATCAGTAGATCCAAATCGCTGCCATTCAAACTATACGGCAGACTCTCGTAATTTCTAAGAACACAGTAATGGATATTATTATCATTTAATCGCTGAAACAACTCAGTAAGAAAAGCGGTTTCAGATGATTTCTTAATGTTACCTGAATGTGTTACATCTGGTGTCGATGTTCTCGTGTTGTTTCTCGATTCTTCAAAATCAATTTGGCGTTGTGAATGCATAATTTACAGCCTGTACAAATCCTTGAACACTTTCATTAAAAGAAATCGGCATTAAACTTTGGCGAAGTTTGATTTTTTCCTGTACAAGAGATTTATTTCGCAACTGTTCGATTATTAGACGTGCAAGTCTTGAAGTGTCATAGGGATCAAAAATATATCCGTTTTTGCCTTCACAAATTAAATCAGATGCTCCCGCACGGTTAGAGCAAAGTACCGGCATCCCAGCCATAAGCGCTTCATTCACAACAGCGCCGTAAGGTTCATGATGGCTCGGCAGGACAAACAAATCGCCTAAAAGATACCAGACGAGCAGATCAGCTCCCTCAAGACGTCCTTCAAATATAACTTGCTCTTTTATCCCGCTACGCAATGCCAGCTTTTCAAGAGTTAATCTTTCCGGCCCGTCCCCAACAATTACCAGCAAAGAATCAGGAACACTTTTACTAACTTCTATGAATGCCTTCAGCAAACGATCCACTCCTTTGATTTTGACCAGTCTTCCAACGAACAAGACGATCCGCTTGCCATTCAATGAGCGTTCCGCAATCAACCTGTTAGCTATTGAGAGGTAGTTACTTAAGGAATTACGAAAAGTATCTTCTCTCTGAATATTAGGGCATATACCAATTTTTGAAGATGAGACACCGTATTTAGTATACCGACTTTTGACTGATTTGCTGTAAACAATCATGCTATCTGCAACGCTCAACACCGTTTTCCTTGCCAGAGATCTTAACCAACTGCAACTATTGCACATGTCGATATTGTCAGCAGTCCATATCGTTAGTCTCCACCGTTTGTTAATTCTGCAAAGTTTCTGGAGTGAAATCCAAAGCGTGATAGGGGAATATTCCATACAAACTACAACATCTGGGTTAAACTTAGAAATCGCCTTAGTAATACCCCATCGAAAAGCTCGGCTTCTAATATCAAAGCCTGAAAGTAAAAAGTCATGATTGCATTTTAAGAGAGACCTAAGAAGCTTTTGATCAAATTTTTGGTTTAGTAAATTGTCTCTAAGGAATATCACCTTTAAATTTAATAAGTTTGACAGCTCATTGAATATACTCACCCGATAGGGGGCAAGAGCAGGATGAAATATTAGCACCTTGGTTTGTGGCTCCATAGTCATTTTCCCCATTTATAATTTTCAATTTTTTTAAAACCTTTCCTTTGGTTATAAAGAAAGTTTTTCAAATAAAAGTAGACAAAAACAAAAAGGAACCAAAAAATGTGGGTGGAACGTGCAATGGAAGCTTCTGTTATATTATGGGCCAGTATAGCAATAACAATGATTAAAAAACCGATAGAAATCTTAAACTGATAGTGTGCAAAAGACCGAAGACAAAGAAATAAATCAACTATCATGAATAAAATGAAAATCATCGACACTATGCCACCACGAATGATCAAGTGAAGATACCCATTGTGGAATTGGCCAATATTAGATTTCGTTTTGGCAACTACAGACAATAATGCATCAAAACTCCAACCCAAACAGGGTTTGTCCATAAACAAGTTCCAACCATCTTGCCAGAGTCTTAAACGGCCTGAGAAGGTGCTATCTCGACCTAAGTCATGAAAAATAGTCGAAGTATTATATCCTTCGGGGTGAATTAGTAAATAAACTGAAAATGCAAGTGCTGTGCCACAAACAATAAAAAAAAGTTTCAATATTCGCGTTGCTGGGTGGTTAATATGTATTCGCATGAAGATGGGAACACAGCTTAAAACAAATACTGAGAGTATGATAGAAGTGACACTACCTGAGCCAACTAAAGCAAGTATCGCTAAAACAATGAGGCAAATATTAGATAAGAATATAATTTTTGATTCGGTAATATATAAAGATACAATATTTGCCCAAATTGACAGCAGGCAAATTAAGCCCAATGTATTTGGGTTTGAAGTTATGCCATACCAGCGGCCATTAGGATCAAACATTGTCCAATTAGGGAACAGCAATGAAACTATAATAGAGCCTGCAACAGATACTCCGGTAAGGAACCCCAAGTGATAAAAAAACTTTCGTGGAAAGTTAGTATAATAGTAAACAGAGGAAATTGCAATCAGTGTATACCCAGCATAGTGTCCCCATGTAATGAAAACCTTAATTGGAAAGGCAGACCAAAACATGGACAGGGCAATGTATAGCAAAAAAAGACAGTACACTAATTGGCTACGCACTATCTGAAGGGTTTGGCGTATTTTTCTTAGCACCAATATCAATGCAATCAGGTAAGCGCTGCCAAGAACAATTAGGGTTGTAGGATCTCGAATGAAGGCGATTTCAGCCTCGGCCCAAGAAAGATGCGAATGGCCATGTTGGAGAGTGATTGCACTATTTAGTACCAGTAAAAAAAATGGAATAATATAAATAATTCCATGTGCTGCTCTTTCCTTCCGCAAATCAGTTGTCATCGGCATACTCGTGATATTGATATTTGGTGTTTCCCAATAACTGGCCGATTTGACCCGTTATTTTTTGCAATACAAAAACACCTAAGTGACGGCCGTAAAGCCAGGCAAACGGAAGACACATGCACCATATGCTCAAATAAAGCACTTTTTGTAAACACCACATCAATTTACGGTCAAAAGGCCACGACCGGACAAATATTCGCGCGTAGGTTTGCCCGCCTCGAAAGGCCCGCTTTACTAACCAGCCAATTGACATTCTTTCTATACCAACCTTTTCATACACAACCCCTGAATCACACCAGGCCATTTTATAACCCGAAAGTGACAGACGGTGAAAAAACTCTGTGTCTTCTCCGCCGGACAAGCCGAAGCTATGATTAAACCTGTAGTCGTTTTTCTTGACGATTTCACTTTTTAATAGAGCATTGCCTGCTCTTGCACGGCTTACCACTATTCCGCTTTGGTTTTGCTTACGTTCAAAAAAACGGCCCTTGAGAATCCAATTAGGTGTATTCTTTGCATATATTGGTTTAACCGGAGCAAATACCATATCTGCTTTATATTTTTTGATGGCATCAATCATATTTTGAAGCCAGTGGGCATCAGCGGTCTCATCATCATCGATAAGGGCGATGTACTCTCCTCCGATATGTGAGAGTGCCCGATTTCTGGCAAGGGCTATGTTTTGAACAGGTTCCACATCGTATATAACTGATGTGGATACTTTGTTTTTGAATTCATCTACAACATCACGTGCGGAACACTTTTTATCATTATCCACAACAATTATTCTAAACTCGACACCCGGCGCAACTTGCTGCTCCTCTAAACTCTCAAGAAGCTCTCTTAGGAGCGCAGGGCGCTTATACGTAGCAATACAGATTTCAACAAGCATTGTTTTTATTAGTTCTCTTATACGCTTTCCAAAGAAGAATGCTGAGAAGGATTTCACCAAATGCGAGGTTTGCTATACTCCCCAACACACCGTATTCTCTAATTAGAAAAATACCACAGACTAAAACAGCCAAAGAGCTGACAATATTTGATAGTGTTATTTCCCGAAACTTCCTGAACACTTGAAGTAGCAATGAATTGTTGCTCCTAACAGCCTGAAAAACAAAAACCAAATTCCACGCAAGGATAAACACTCCAATGTTGCGATAAGTAGAAGTGAACAACTTAACAATAATGAGATCCTTGAAAATAAGAAGAAACCCAGCATAAATGACAGCAACAAAAATTAGGGCATAGAGTACCTTCCGTGCTAATCTTTCAACTTCTGCACTATTGCCGCTATTTCTCATCAATGCCAAACGTGGCAAAATTACGCTGGTAATACTAGTACTCAACATTGCAATAGGGGCTATAAGAAGGCGTGCGGCATTGGCCTCTGCAATAGCGGACACGCCAACAAAGATACCGAGAAGATACACGTAGCTTTGACTCTGCAACCAAGTTACAGTGACACCCCCAAGAGCCCAGCGACCTTGCTGCCATGCCTCTTTTAAGGAATCACCGACAAACCTAAGATCAATCATTCGTGTAGGAAATTTAGCTATTAAAAAGCCTATAACTCCAGACAAACCAGCACCCCCCGCAACTGCTAACATTGCAATAACGTGCAAATCATCCGGTTGTAATAAGAATTCAACCAGAATTAACACGGAGAGTACCGCAGCAACATGACATATATCAATAGCCAGCGCTACCTGGGGACGTAACTTCAGATAATAGAACCGCCTGAAGAACTCTTTTAATAGCATTCCAAAGACGGCCGAGCAAACAGCTAAATAAAATACATGGTCGAAATGATTAACTATATGACACTTATCTAAGATTACGACACCCGCACCTCCCAAGAATAAAATCGGCAAAAAAATTAATAACTGACCCAATAACATACTACAACAATATTTATCGCGAGTGCTAATATCTTTGGCAGGTGCAATTACACTCATCTGTGTGGTTATTAGAGCATTTGAAAAACCAACAAATAACAAAACTATAATCATGCCTAAGCCATACAGGCCATAATTTTCTTTAGAGGTACAATGGATTAAAAAAAAAGCTATGATAAAATTTGAAAGGCTGATCAAGGCTTGATCAATAAAACCAAATATTACGTCTTTCCTAATTCCCGTCATTTAGTATCTCAAGTTATAAAATTCTATTCAATTATCAACTACAAAAGTAATTCGATTCATGGCATTCTTGGAATTTGACTGCTCTCTGATTTGTATCAAGAATTCCGGGCATGGGAAAAGTCATCTTTGGGATTTTCAGCCTTATGTTTTTTTCTCCATTTTTAATATTTTCTTAACTCTTAGGATTATTGGTTTAAGAGAGCTTGAGAATTTCCCGTAGTTTTAAAAACCATATTTGGTGTCTTAATCCAATATATTCTCACCTTATTTCCATTAGTATGGTGGCAGTACACTAAAAAACCACTTTCTTCTGGTACAGGTACAATCTTAGGATAACCAAAATTATCATTTTTGCTGAAAATCTGTTTCCATTTCGAAAGATTGTTTCTCCGCTCAAATACGTATAAACCCGTGGCAAATGCCCAGCTTGTACCTCTGTCATCCATGAATAATTTAGTTGCTCCGAACGGAGATTTTTTTGAAGTTTCCCATATTTTTTTTGAATTATTATATACTGTAAAAAATCTTGAAGCGCCTATTGGATTGAGTAAAACATGTGGTTGCCCAAGCGGATCAAAGGCCAAACATGTGGGAGCATAGAATTTTTCTGTCTGATCCTGTGTATTAACTACATCAGCATCAGCTACCCCTATCGACAATTTATACTTTGTGCCATTTGCTCGAAAAAAAGATGCCCCTTGGTCTGGAGAAAAAGCATAACTCGGATGACTGCAGTCTGAACCAGCCCCTCCCTTCCTCCAAGTCCATGAAAGGTGCATGGCATTGTGTTTGTCGAAAAGCAGCATAATCAGGTAAACCGACCATCTCTTGCTCATAGCAAAGGTCGGTATTTCTACTTTTTTTATACCCTCCGGTAAATCAGCGTCATCGTTTGTAATTAATACAGTTCTTCCTAAATTTTGCCATTCTTTGTTTTCTTTATTGTACCTCCCTACTCCTCCTGCAAAGCCCCTTTCGACCCAATTTCGTTTTGGCCTTGTAGCAAACCTATATGTTACATAAAGATTGCCCTTTCGGTCGTTAAAAAAAGCCGGATATGTAATCTGTGTACCGGGAATAGCCGCAGAGCCTATTTTGGGAAAAGGAGTTCTATTTTGGTGCTTCACTATTGACAACTCTTCTAATGTCAGTAAATCACCAAGGAACTTGAATTCTGATATATCTTCAGGTTCTTTTGAAACTTTATACTGCCAAGGCATATTGTGCATATTGTATGCTACATGAATATATCCTGATTCATCAATGCCAACGGATGGTTGCGTATGATATTTGTCTTCCAACGTATTTTCTTCTATTAATTTAGTAGTCCATTTCCAATTCCCCTTGTTATCTGGAATTCCCTTTTTGATTACAGTACGAAGATTTAGCCCATTGTTTGAACCAGCAGGATCTTCAACTAAGACTGTATAAATTGCACCGTTAAACCATGCAATGGGAGTTGAAAAAACATTGATACTTGACGATGAAACATCAAATTCAGCTATTACAGATGATTGGGAAGGCAACGCCCCGCACCATCCTAAATTAGTAAGTGTACTAAGGATTAAAGAAAAAAACAGAATAAAAAGTGGGAGAGTCTTTACAAAATAATTCAAAGAAGTTGGGGACATCCTATAATCCTTCTGTCAAGCATAAAGTGTGCGTTTTTAATAAACTAATTAAATCAATAAAGGGCACAGTTGCAGCCGCTGGTTAGCTGGCTTTGTGTATGAAACAAAACTCTTCGCCAGAACTGGAAACTGAAAAGAGACAGTACCCCATTTTTCTCAGCTTGTTAACCATATCCTTCGTCTTCTTTAAACCCACGTTTGGGAACCTATGATGAAATTCAACCAACAATTGAGCCGGTCGAATGTTAGATTTACTCATATGATCAATAGCTTGGTATTCTGCCCCTTCAATATCCATCTTGAGAATATCAATTTCATTGTGCCCTAATTCTTTCATTATTGTTTCTAACTTTTTAACTGGTACAGTAATTGAGTTTTTTTTTGTTGAGGGTCTATCAAGAATAGTATGAGAAACGTATTCAGGGTTCTCTGGAGGGTTGAAAGAAACTTCTCCATCGAAATCAGCTAAGCCATATTCGTGTATTATGAAACTCTCAGGAAAGTTCTGTCTATGCACCCAATCTATCGATTTTGGTGTTGGGTCAAATGCATGAACAACTAATCCGAATCGTTCAATTAGTTCTATGTCAAAAGAAGCATCTTCTCCTATTCCGAAAGAATAAACTATTGAATCTTTGGTGACTTTTTCTACGGCAACGTCCCATCCGCCGTATTCAGAACCAAACCGATCCTTCTTAAAATTGCAATCAATTCTTGGAAAAAAACTCTTTCCAACGATGATCTTAACCAATCGTTTAGTTTTTCGAATCAAGCTTCGCACATTAGAAACGAGTCTCGGGTGTCACATCTTGACGGGCTGTTGCCCGAACCCCAATTTTAGGATTAGAACATATCGAAATTAAACCTTATCCAGCTGGAACATGTAGTAAATTCTTGGGGTCTTTGGGGACATCCTATAATCCTTCTGTCAAGCATAAAAAAGGGAAAAGGGGTCAAGTCTACGTTTGACCCTTGCTCGGTGTTTTGTTCGAGTGGGGAAAAGAGGGGGAAAAGAGGGACGCCCTTTAGTTTTGCAGTTTTGTGTGCTTTTCATTTATTTTATTTTGAACCCCAGTTAAATAGCCCTCCGGCCCCGGTTGAATAGGTAAAGAAGATTCAACTGGGTAAAGATTG
>JAHIKR010000211.1 GCA_018897415.1 Pseudomonadota bacterium | reverse complement strand
CCGGAAAATACCTTCCCTGTTGATATACCTATTCCTATTTTAAGCCTTAACCCATTCCGTTTATTTACGCTGCTGTCAATTTCCTTTGCTTTTTGCTGTATTGCAATTGCAGATTTAACAGCCCTTATAGCATCATCGTGATGTGTCACTGGGGACCCAAAGACCACCATAATACTGTCACCTATATGCTTATCAACCATACCATTATACTTATACGCTATTTCCCCCATGGGAGTAAAATAACTGTCGTTCAGAAAGGCTGCAATAGCATCGGGCGAAATTTTTTGTGACATTTTTGTGAATCCCCGAATATCAGAAAAAAGTATAGATACTTCATGGAATCTGGGCGTTAGAGCTACAGGAGAAGCCTTAATCTCCTTATATACCTGTTCAGGAACAAACTGTTTCAGATGCTTCCTTACACTGATTTCGTGAATTTTTGCTCTTAATTCAACGTTGTCAAAAGGCTTTGTAAGAAAACCGTCAATACCTTCATTTGTAGCCATAATGGCTGCTTCCATAGTTGCATAACCTGTCAGTATTATACGTGTTATTTCAGGGTTAATGGAACCGATAATTGAAAGTGTCTCAAGCCCGTCCAACCCCGGCATCTTGTAGTCTGAAATTACAGTTGCAACTTTTGATAAGTTTTGCTTGATGAATTCTATGCCCTTCTCGCCGTTTTCGGCAGCATAGGTTTCATATGGTTCCTTTTTTAAAGCACGAAGTATAGATTTGCGAACACCCTCTTCATCATCAATAAAAAGCAATGCATTCATAGCTTTTCTCCCAGGTTATCAATTATGGACCTAATATTTTCAAAAGATTAAAAAACAAGCAAATTAAAAAGTTGCCTTGCGACCTAAAAATTTCATATATGATTTTAAAAGATCTATGGCTTCACCTTCTGATGAAATCTTTTTTATCGATTCACGGAATTTACTGCTGTACTTTAATCCTTTGACAAACCATCCAAGCCGGCTGCGCATCATAAAACATGCGCGCTTTTCTCCAAAATATCTTACTGACTCATGAACATATTTTAACATGACCTCAAAGCGATGTGCAAAATCTACATAAAATAACCCTTCCCCCCTGGAAAGTGCCAAAATCTGTGCAAAAATCCATGGATTTCCTATTGCAGCCCTTCCAATCATAATTCCATCACATCCAGTCTTATTTTGCATTTTAACGGCATCATCCGGAATAATAATATCGCCATTTCCGATTACAGGAATAGAAACGATTTTTTTTACTGATGTTATAATTGACCAGTCTGCTTTGCCTCTGAATCCCTGGGCAGCGGTTCGAGGATGCACGGCAATTGCGTCCACACCGCACGCTTCAGCAATTTCTGCAATCCTGAAAGCATGGGCTCCTGAGTTATCCCATCCCGTCCTTATTTTTATGGTAACCGGTATAGTTACTGACTTTCGAACGGCGTTTAACAATGATTCCGCCCTTTCGGGATCTTTCATCAAAACAACGCCAGCGCCCGTTTTAACCACCTTTTTAACCGAACAGCCAAAATTAATATCCAGTAAAGATGCCCCTGAAGATTCAACCATTTTGGCGGCTTCAGCCATTATGGAAGGATCAGCTCCAAATATCTGAACAGATAAAGGCTTTTCTTCAGGTATGGTGTCAAGCATTTGTAAAGTTTTTTTTGATCCGCGCACAAGACCGTTTGCGCTTATCATTTCAGAGCAGACAAGACCGCAGCCGGCTTCTTTTGCTAAAAGCCGAAAAGGCAAATTGGTAATGCCAGCAAGTGGAGCCAAAATTACCGAATTATCAAGAACAAGTGAGCCAATTTTTAAAGGTTTATGCATAGTTAGTGCCTAAACGGAAAGTCATCTTCAGGCAAAATACGAATACCCGCCTGCCATGCAACATTATACTTTTCGTGACCGCGATGAATCCCAGCACAGGCATTGCGGGCAGGTCGAAATCCGAAACTCGAAACCCTGGCCCAGACCGTGTCTACAGATTAGTAGACTGATTCCCTGGCT
>JAHIKR010000210.1 GCA_018897415.1 Pseudomonadota bacterium | reverse complement strand
TGCTTTATCACTGAAAGGCGCAAAAATTATACCTAATACATGAAAGATATACAAAGCGCACATAATTGTAATAATATTTGGTCGTTGTGTATTTCCCGATTCATTTTTGGATTTTAACAGATTATCTTGATCCTTATTCGTGGTTTCTTCCATACAAATATTCCCTGTTTTTCTTCAAGCTATAAGAGTTTACCGTTGTAGCAATTGTTATTATGCATTTCCAAGATTCTGAAAGCTATCACACACAATCCATGAATGCAAATATCACAATTGTTTGTTGTCCCAAATATGAGGGCTTCGTGAAAAGGTCTCTTATAGAAACTATTGATAAAATATCTTTTTCAAGGTATTATGAATTTATTCCCTAATTTAGCATAAACAAAATGAAGATCTAAAAGAAAAAATTATAACTATCAGTTCATTGTATTTGTTGAAAGTAATGGAAGATATTGAAGCTTTAGTCGAAATTCTGAAAAAGTATAATGAGGCTTACAGAAAGGGAAAACCGCTTGTAAGTGATCTCGAATACGACAGGCTTTTAGAAAAGCTGCGAGAACTATCCCCATACCACCCTTTTATTCTTTCAGTAGAACCTGAAAAATTCGATGTCAAAAAAGAAGTAAGGCATCCTGTGCCGATGCTTTCAACCGAAAAAACATACACAAAAGATGACCTTGAAAAATTTATTGCCAGGGTTAATAAAGCAGCTAATGAGGTAGGCATTACCAATATTTCATTTAGTGTAACGCCCAAACTGGACGGCCTTGCTGGAAGAGATGACGGCACGATACTTGCCACCAGGGGAAATGGTGAAGTAGGATACGATATCAGCAATTCTTTTAACAAAGGCATAATCCCTGCTGGGGGCAGAGGACTTGGCCTTGGTGAATTGGTAATTGTCATGTCCTATTTTGAAGAACACCTGTCTGATGAGTTCGAGCATCCCAGAAATATGGTTGTCGGGATAATTACTTCTGATACTTTAAACGAATTTGCAAAAAAAGCGCTGCAAGACAATATGGTGCATTTTGTCCCATATTCCGTTCTTCCAAAATGGACCGGCAGTGCTGCTGAACTTTTGGAAAACATAGAGCAAATCACAACAGATCTTACAGAAAAAACAGATTACCCTATAGATGGAATGGTTGCTGAGGTTACCAACGAAGATGTAAAAAACCACATGGGAGCTACAGCTCACCACTACAGATGGCAAATAGCCATAAAGACAAAGGGTGAGACAGCAATAACAACTGTTGAAGGGATTAAATGGCAGGTGGGAAGAACAGGAAATATTACCCCTGTATTGAAGATCAGGCCTGTTTATCTTTCAGGAGCTACAATCCGGAACGTCACAGCTCATCATGCAGGTATTATACAAAAAAAACATATAGGCGTCGGAGCAGAAATTGAAGTTATTAGAAGCGGCGAAGTAATTCCAAAGCTTGAAAAAGTTATTGCGGAATCAGATGAAATTATAATACCCGAAAAATGTCCTTCATGCGGGACAGAACTCGAATGGAATAATGATTTTCTAAAATGTAATAATAGTTCATGCAAAGCTCAAATAGAACAAAGCATCAGCCACTGGTTTAAAACTCTTGGTACCGCGGACTGGTTTGGAATAAAAACAATTCAAAAGCTTGTTAAAAATGGTTATGACTGCCTTGAAAAAATATACTCTATGAGTGAAAATGATTTTAAAAGTATAGGTTTTGGCCCCGGTCAATCAAAAAATCTTGCAGAAGCCATTAATACAAGTAAAAACAAACCGGTTGAAGATTGGCGGTTTCTATCGGCATTTGGAATATCTGATCTCGGAAAGGGCGACAGCAGGAGACTGCTTTCTCATATGAAAATTGAAGAGCTTATAGATGCAAAAGCAGAAGATATTAAAAAAATACCTAATTTTGGCCCAATTACAAGCAGCGCTGTCGAAGAAGGCATAAAAATAATTAAAGCTACAATATATCACATGCTATCGATTGGTTTTAATCTTGAAAGGACACCTATTGCAAAAGAACAAATTAATATAGATAGCGCAATTGCCGGAAAACATGTTGTATTTACCGGCAAAATGGATTACAGAAGCAGAGAAGAAATGCAGGCAGAAGCGAGAAGGCTTGGCGCAGTAATTCAAACCTCGATAACCAGCGGAACTGATTATCTAATCTGTGGAGAAAAGGCGGGCGCAAGCAAAATTGAAAAAGCAAAAAAATTTGGTATAATAATTATATCAGAAGAAGAATATAATAAACTGATTAATAAAATGTAACTATTCAGGTTCACGGTTCCAGGGTTCAAGGTTCAAGGTTAGAGACCCCTGCCCGCCGGCGGCAGGCGGAGATGAAGAAATTAAGGCAACCAATCGTGAAGCCTTAACCGTGAACCGTGAACCGTGAACCTAACAACCTAGGTAATTACCATGTAGAAAGGAATTAAACTATGGCCCTTACCAAAGCTAATATTGTCGAGACAATCTGTGTTAAAAATGGATTTTCAAAAAAACAATCTATTGAAACGCTTGAAACTCTACTGGAAATCATTAAGCAAACCCTTGAATCCGGCGAGGATGTTTTGGTCAGCGGGTTTGGCAAATTCTGCGTAAGGCATAAAAAGGAACGAAAGGGCCGAAACCCTGCAACCGGAGAAGATATGATGCTTACGCCGAGAAAGGTTGTAACTTTCAGATGTTCCAACAAATTAAAGGATAAGATTAACGCAAAATAATGCCAATAAATCTTGTAAAACTGATTATATGCAAGCTGGATTAGAAGAAATCAAAGCAGGAGATAAGTATCCTGGCTGGGAGAAGCCTTTTGAAAGCTCATTAATGGGCATAATAGACGGTGAGATTCAACTTCTGGTTTCATTACCTTATCCCAGAGAAATAGATATCGAAGATTTCAAGAATTTGACAGCATATGGAATCTACAATGAAAAATACCCGCTTGTAATCTGGCAATTTGGTAAAAACTTTTTGCTCCCGACTCCTTACAATCCTGAGTTTGAAAAGCAGTTCAGACCAAATGATGTTGAAAAATTCATTTGTCAGAAGAACAAAATTATGACCAGGGTTCTGATTGATCAAAATGGAATTGTCAGGGTAATAAGTTTGGCCAAACTTAAAAGCAGTTTTATTGAAGACCTGCAAAAGGCATGGAGCGATTCAAAAACAGACTGGCGCAGATACAACTCATGGTTAAGCCAGATCTTCCGCAAGAATACCTATAAAATATGGGAAAAAGTCAAAAAATACAAATACTAATACGTAACCGTTGTGTATCTCGCCCAAAAAATAATCAAAAAAAAAATTCATTACATTATCAGGGAATCTTACTGGGACGGAAAATATTTTAGGAGTCGAGACTTATTTGATCTTGGAGCCGATCCTGCAAAATATATTATTTACCCTGGAGGAAATGCTTACTATATTGACGAAAAAGTAGAAAACAGGCTGAACTCTCTTGGTGTGGAGCCCAGCTTTGATGAACTCGATAATATATTCTGGCGCTTTCTGAAGCCGGAAATAAAGTATGTTCTTGAAGTGTTCAGACAAAGAGCCGGACGTACGCAAAGAAAAGGAAGCGTAAAAGAAAAAGGGGGAAATGCCCAGTTTCATCTGTTCGATAAAAGAAGAATTCATTTTTTAAAGTTCGGCAATATGGACCAGGGAAGAATTGGACGTATATCACCTAAACTTTTCCAGGTGCTTCTCAATAAATCAAGAGACGAGATCGAACAGTATTTTCTGGAGTCGGAAGGTATTCTCGATCCCTCTGAATTGAAGTCATACGTTTATGTAATATTTGATCTACAGAGATTCTCTTCAAAGTTGACCGCAAAGACAATGCCTCAAGCTCTGGATCAAAAAAAGGTTGATGAGCATTTTATTGAAGAGGTATGCCGCCTGAACAAAGACAGGTCTTTCTGGGCCGGAATGACAATCAGGCCGGGTCTGAATGAATACTTGATCCGATATATTATCATGTTTTTTGATAACGAATACGGTCAAAGCTATTTCTTACACGATTACATAAAGAACTTTATTGACAGCAAAAGGTTTTATGCTCCACATTCTAATAAGAGTTCAGTAACCTTAGATGAAGCAATAACAATATTCGGTATAAAAAAAGATAAGCTTAAGAAAATGAGCCGGCGCGGCTTAACGGCTTTATACAGGCATATGGCTAAAAAACACCACCCCGATAAAGGGGGAGAGCATGATAAATTTATTAAATTAACGGAAGCTTATCAGGAATTATTAAAAAACAAAAATATGTAGAACGTTTCACACCCGCTAATTCCTATCAATACTATAGGGGTAAAGGACTAAAAAATTTATTTAGTCCTTTACCCTTTAAAACTTTTGTTGCATAGAGGGGTGCAAAACTTGAGAATTTATCATAAGTGTGCTGTGCGGAGGAATTATAATGAAATGTCCTGGACAGGACATAAGGTATTGGAAGCCAGGGGCGGTTTTTGATGTTAAATGCCCTGAGTGCGGCAAAGATGTTGAATTTTTCAAGGATGACACAACACGAAAATGCCCCAATTGCGGGCAGAAGTTTATAAATCCTAAAATGGACTTTGGTTGTGCGGCGTACTGCCAGTATGCAGCGCAGTGCATGGGCGACCTTCCTGAAGAATACAAGGACCAGAGGGAGGATATGCTTAAGGATCGGCTTGCAGTTGAAATGAAAAGGTATTTCAAGAAGGATTTTAAGCGGATCGGTCATGTCATGCGAGTAGCACGCTATGCCGAAAGGATCGGAAAGAACGAAGGCGGCGACCTGGCTGTAATTCTAGCTGCCGCATATCTGCATGATATCGATATTTATGAAGCAGCGGGGGCAAAGGCGAGCGCTGCGGCTGAAAATCATGAAAAAACAGGACTGCCTGTTGCAAGATCTATAATGACAGAGCTTGGGGCAAAAAAGGAGCTGATTGATGAGGTATGCGATATCATAGACCGTCACCATCATCTATCAGATGACACAAACATCAATTTCAAGATAGTTTATGACGCAGACATTATCGTCAATCTTGAGGAAAAGCAAAAAGAAAACCCTATGAATGATGAAGACATCGTCGGGTTTATTGAAAAGACTTTTTTAACCGAAAGCGGCCGAAAACAAGCAAGGAAAATCTTTTATTCTTGATTCAAAACCTCTCTTACAATCTTCAAAACAAAAAACCCGTAGGGATATGTGGATAAAACGGGGTGGTGAAGTTTAAGGGATAACTACGATCTTTGCGGTACGAGACCTTTGCAAAACGTCCCCTTTTGCCCAATCTCTGCGTCAGACTCAAATTTTGGCACGCAGTGAAGCTTTAGCGCTATCCTCAAAATACTCAATGTATTCCTGCGGTTAAAATTTTCGCCTTCCTTGACCTTGAACAAAATTGAACATTTTTCAAAGGTCTCGGTACTACATTCTAATTTTAGCGTCGGTTCTTTCCGGTCGTTTTTTAAGATGCTTATAACGGTTCACCGCAGTTTCCGCTAATCGAGAAAGCAAACGAGGCAAATCCGATTCATTCCAGACAGACTTAAATTCATTGGAAGAAACAAGCTGTTTGCTCAAAAGATAATATGGCTCTTTGCCAGGCATTAATTCAATATCTTCATATTCAAAGTCAATTTTTTCAGCAAAAATACTTTCAAATAACTCCTGGACAGTATAGACAAAAAACTTTTTTACATCCTCGGTAGACTCTGCTGCACCGATTTTTTGCCGGAAGTTGGGAAGAACTTTTTGCTCATACTTTGAAAAAGAAATTTGTTTTGTCATTTTTGATCTCCTGATTAGAGGTAAAATTTTTCTATGTTATTACCAGGAAATCAGACTTTTTGCAACCCATGAATATATATTATCTTCTCACTCAGCCGGGAGTTATTACCTCCTCTTTGGAATAACTTGTCGAAATAATGGTTTTATGTCAATTACCGACGTTTCATCAAACGCATTAATGGTATCAACTATACTAAACAATTTCTAATTCATAACCACATTCAGCAAGCCGATCTTTGAGAATCTCCTTTAATCTATTGTCTTTATATTCATAAAATTTCTTTTCTATATCAGGATAATCTGCGAGAACATCTTTGAAGTTTAGAAATGGCTTCTTTCGCTCAAGTGCATCAAATATATGACCTCTTATTTCAGTTGAATTGTTTTCAGTTGCTCCTCGTGGCGCTTGGCAATTTCTTTGTAGATTTCAATCGATAACTCATCATCTCTTAACCCTTCATCCAGCTTTTCGTGAACGAACTTACCAAGTTGGTCGAAATCTACTTCCTTGCCGACGCCATAAGCCATTGCTCTGCTGGTGGTCTCCAGTCCCCTTCCTCTAACGCCCTTCTCCATAGCTTTTTCTACAAGACCACGGGCATGTCTAATAGGGACTCCTTTTCTTGCTGCTGCCTCGAGCGAACCGATGGTGCTATCCAAATTTTCCTCAGAGAAGTCTTTTAGTTTCTTAGCCCTACCACGCACTTTTTCCTTTGCCTCTCCAAGTTTCTTTTCCCAGCCTTTCTTTTTCTCATCGTTCCACTTCTCCCATCCAGGAGGGGTGCTCTTTGCTAAGCCGGAAGGAAGCTCACCACCCTTTTTTGCAAGCCCGGGCGGCATATCAGCACCCTTCCATCCTTCTTTCTCGCCACGACTCCATCCTGGAGGCCGCCCGTTCTTCCATTCTGCATGTTCCTCTTTGCTCAGCCCGGGTGGCATCCAACCACCTTTCTTCTCGATTCCAGGGGGAACATCGCCCTCCCAACCTTTCTTTTCTCCCTTTTGCCAGCCTGGTGGCTCGTCACGTCGCCCCTTCCCTTTACCTTGGGCCAGAACCACTGTGCAAGTCAAGACCATTGACACAGCGATAAAAACTACTATCCACATCTTCATCCATCGTGCATTGTACACCATGCTGCCCCCCCTTAGTCCCCGCGCTCATACTTGAAGGACACCTTAACCTTTGCACGGTAAGCGCGGACCTTTCCGTCCGCCAACTGCATATCCAGTTCGACTACCTCAGCAATACGAAGATTGCGTAATGACTGCGAAGCCGTCTCCACAGCAGCCGCAGCAGCTTTCTCCCACGACTCGGTGCTTGTTCCAACCAACTCGATTATCTTGTATACACTTTCCGCCATTTTGCTCTCCTTTCGCCCACATACTCGATGAGCATACAGGCACTATGGTTGATAATATACAAACCCGTTAGAGGACAGGGACGTACATAAGTTTATAAGATTCTCATCCCATCAACAAGCACCTTGTTACCCTTGAGCATCTTGTTTATGCCATTTCTCTACCTATATAGTCGAATACGCAAACTTATTATCCCAACTTATAATCTTATGTACATCCCTCACTTCCTATGTATGACATGACACGAATTCATCATAATATCGATCATAACTTGCGTTCAGTATTTCGAGATCTGTTGGTAACTGTTTCATTTTAGACAATTTTTCGTAATTTATATATGAAATTTGTTTTAAAGACGGATTTAAAAAACCTGTAGTATCTATTCGCCTGAGTTATACGTTATACGCCAAGTGTAACAACTAATACACCATCTCTAATCTTAACATCCTTTATCAATAGTTTTACAGCAGTTGTCTTTATATCCTTAGCACTAAGAGTGTAAATAGGGAAATTATTAAGATATTCCTTAACAGAGATGTTTAGAATATCATTAACCTTATCAGTATATGTCGGAGGAACTCCTTTTAAAGATAGCTTATCAATCTGACAATCGATTAAAAAAAGTTGTCCGGCATCTGAATTAAAATCTATGTCGGAAATTATTTCCACGCCCCCACTTAACAGTTCTGGATTCTCGTTTATTGGAATATTTAAAGTTACATCTAAACCAATCCGAACTTTGTCAGAACCATTTTGCAGTATAATTCTTGCATTTTTATATGTGATTTCGAAAAATAATAAATAGGTTTTAGTAATGGGAAATTTGGAGTCAAGTTTTTCTTGAATTTGTGGATTAGTGATTATTACATTAAATTTTGTACAGCCCATAAAGAGCATTATGATAATAACCAGTAGAAGATTTGATTTTTTTGTCATACCCATAACTACTTGTCTGTAATTAAGCGACTAAAGCTGGTTTTAGCTTCTTTCAAATTCAATACATCCATGTTCATGCTCATATCATCGGTCAGCACTTGTTTGGCTTTTTGAGGATTGCAAATCTCAAGAATTTGGCATTCATTGGGGAAATCTACGCCTTTTTTCCTCAGACTTTCTTGCAGGTTGTGGATGTGGAGCACTCCAAAATTGTGTCTTTTCACAGCTTCCTGCAAATTGGTTACGGCCTGCTCGACTGATTTCTTGGTTTCAACTATATATTTCATATGACGACCTCCTGCAATCGTTTGCTGATTAGTTTGTTTGGAATATTGGGGGACTGACGGATAAAACGGGGTTGAAATTATGCGTTTCTAGTCTTTCAGGGACATGAATTGATCGACGATCAGTTTTTGGCCTCTATTGGCCGCACGACTGACAGCGGATTTGCTCAGACCGAGGTACTTGCCAACCTCCGTTGCCGTCAGGCACTAATTTGAGCAATCGGCTCTTTGCCGGAATCAGCGCCCAGACGTAGCAGGGTGTGGAGGTCTTTTGCAAAACAGAACCGAGTCTTTCCAGAAACCGGTTTCGATCGGTATTGTCTTTAAAAATGTTTCGTCGCTCGATACCCCTGCATATGATATGATGCACGGCGCCCGCCCGCCATCGCGAACTCAGGCGAGGCGGGCGGGCATCTATTCTGGCTTGACGTGGCATGTGACTTCATTACCCCAAACAAATGAAAAAAGAAACGCCTAAATTCAACCCCATCCCCCTTTGTCCCTCCACTCCGCTGTCTTTTTCTTTTCTTCTTGGGCTCAGATCATCTTCATCAAGTTGATCGGCTCCGGCAAAACCTGTTGTCCCTGTTGTGTCTTGCCCTTCTCGAAAACGTACTGCCAAAAATCGTAGTTTTGCTTTCCACCAAAGACAGTAGAGGAAAGAGCAATGTTGGACCACAGGGGAAGATTGCGGAAATTGCAAACGAACGTGCGTAGTCGCTCCCACAGTGGCACAGGAAATTTGTACTGGAACAACTTGCTTTCATCTATTGGAATGCCCTGCATGATGAAATAATTGCGGATGATTTGCGATATATACTTCAGCCAGTTCCATAGAATCTCCTCTTTGCTCATGCGAAATGCTCGGACGTGATCCAGTGGCAATGATTCTCCCGACTGTAGGCGGTTCTCAATTCTGTATGTTCCTATGTCGCTGTCGAACTTTCCGATATAGATTTCCTCAGCAATTAGGTTTATGAGTTCCAAGATTTGCTGTTTCTCAAGCTCCCGCGGATTTTCACCACTTTCAAGTTGGTAACTTATGGGCGTATCGAGCACCTCCTGGTATATGAAGAACGAGTAGAAGGTTTTCTCGATCGATGAATAGGACAAGGGTTTCTCTTTCCTTCTTCCTCCAAAATCAATGTAATCCTTTAGCTTGTTTTCCGGATTGTGAGTTACGCTGTTCCTCACATCATCAAGGATGTACTTCTTCATCTCGCGGGACTCGCCCTTGAAGAACTTGACCAAGTCTCGTTCAGAGAAACTGAAATCGTCCTCCGCCAGTCCCAATTCTTCCTTGTAACGGTCCACCCTGTCGACATACAAGGCACTGCCAAGACGTCGCTGGACAGACTTGTCAAAAGCCACTTGCCGCAGAGTAGTTCCGGCGTTTGTATTCGCTGTAAGGAGGGTATCCGCATCTGGGTTCACGAAAATTCTGACAGGCAATTCTCTGACACCAAGAAGCACTTGGGCAGCCGCCTTGTGTTGTCCATCAAAAATGCGTACGAGACACTTGCCGTTATCTTGCACGGTTATCCAACCGAGCGATATATGAAGCTGCGGGCGCTTCTGGTAAAACTCCTCGATCAGCTTGGAGATATTCTGACCGATGGATCGGGGATTTATCTTCTCGTCGTGGTGTAAGTACTCAATCGGGAGCTTTGCAAAAAAGTATGTGAATCCGCTGAGATCATCCGCATACAGGGGGAGAGTAAAGACTGCATTTCGACTCATCTCAGACAGTGACGCCTTTATTAATTCGTCCTCCACGCTAAGAAACAACTCATACTTGGATCCACCGTAAAGGCGTAGCACATCATCCAAGTTCGGGTTGCGGTTCTCCAGTCCGGCCTTCTCCTTCAACTTGCCAAACCGGCGCAGGATTCGGGCCACTTCGAGATTTGAAGCCTGCTTAGACCGGTTGCAGCTGGAGTGGGTCAGGGCAAAGTTGACAGGATCGTCTTTTCCCCCAACTGCTGTTGGAACGACGTGGTCAATGTCAATAGCGTCTTTGTGCAAGATAAGGTCTATTGCTTCCTCACAGATGAAGCAGAAACCCTTCTGTGACTGGTGTAGTTTCTCGGTCAGGGACTCTCGCTCCCCTCCCGAAAGTCGGTTCAAGTAGAGTGATCCCACGTAATACCTCCTTCTATTCTATGAGTCTAACGAGTCTGTAGAAAAAGTTCTCATATGTTCAAAATCGCGAAAATTAGGGCATCCCAAATGGTGGCTCGAGACGAAATCGTTGCTTACAAGTCAAATATGAAAGCTGGTTTTTTGTCAATTTTTGATAAATACCTTTTCCTACAGGCTCAACGGTTTGGGTAAGCGGCGGGAATGAAGCGCCAGCGAAATCCCCGTCAGCTTGAGCCAAGTGTTAGGCCGCGTTATCAAGTCAGAAGCCGCATTGACGAAGCCTCTCTATTTCTCGATCCGTAAGGTCGCACATATCCAGTTGTTCATCGAGTGTGCGGATATAATGTTCCGATTTCCGAACTGCGTCAGGGTCCGAAGGGTCAACCGCCGCGAGTACTCTCTCCTTTAAATCTCTGATCAAGGTGCGCAGGTTATCATTCGATTGCTTCTCTCGATCCGGATTGAACTTCACTCCGTGCCCAGCGATGATAAAGGAATGACTGAGGCGTTTGAAGGGAAATAGGACCGCTACCTCTCCGTCGTCGGCAACCATACGAGAAAACATTTCCTTCACACAGGCATCACCGCAGTTGGCGATGTAGTCAGCGACAGGGCGACTCACCTCCACGAATGGCGTGCCCTTTTCACTCTGGTCGCGCCTGAAGGCTACCACATCACGTTCTTTCAGGTATGCCGTCTGATAGGCCGTGCCGATAACCTGGTTTTCTGCATGGAACACGTTGCCTTTAGCAATGTAGCCACGGCACATCAACCCATGCTTAAGAAATCGAATAATAGCACTCCAGCATTCACTGATAAGATTGATCGCGCCAGCAGGCGACACCTCCGCGGAGAGCACTGCGCAATCCGATATCTGAATGATTCGAAAATCCAAGTCTCGCCGAATGTGATTAGCGTGGGGACACGTTGTAGGACCATGCTGGGCGAAGTGCGCGCGCTGCTGAGGACTCCCGAAATTGTTCAACAAGTTGAGCAGCCGGACTAAACCGTCGGCGCCTTCGAGCTCAGCGACCTCGACCATTTTCTTAAAACCAAGGAGATCGATGAACGCGACAAATTTCTCCTTGAAAACGTACTGACTACCTGCAACAGGCTCCGAATTCACTTGTACTCACCATCACTTTGTCGGCCTAACGCATTTCTCACCTGACGGTGTGAAGCGTAGCGGAATACTGGTCAGGTGAAGGAAAATGTTATGTGTTTTTCATTTATTCATTCTTAATAATTCGCACTCGTCTTGATCCAAAAGGAGATTCAGATATTTTTTCAAAATTTGCTTCAAAAATACTGTTCATTTTTTGCCAGAAATAATATTTTGGTCCAGTATACTTGACTTTGATTTCTATTTTTACAGGATCAGCAGAATTCTTTATTTTTGAAAAAGTATTTGGTCCTGCTTCGAATCTCCCCAAAGCAAATCTTTGGCCTACATGAATATCAACCTGTTTTTCATTTGTAATTTTGGCTAAAGTTTTATCGCCAAGCTTATATATTAAATCTGTCCTTACATTTTCGGCCTTTATATTTCCAGTGT
Organism: Pseudomonadota bacterium; assembly: GCA_018897415.1. Classification (GTDB taxonomy): domain Bacteria; phylum Desulfobacterota; class Desulfobacteria; order Desulfobacterales; family ETH-SRB1; genus B13-G4. The sequence continues at coordinate 5,695 of JAHIKR010000210.1, read as the reverse complement.
TTTTAATTTTTGGGCGGATCAAAAGACCTTGTGGGTTTTCCATTTTAATTGCGTCTATTTGATCTAATATGATTTTGGGTTCGGGGAAGGATAATAAGTCAAAAGTAAATTGACCGAAAAAGAATACGAAAGCCAAGCAAATTATTTTTTTCGAATGACCATTCTCCTTTTTCCATAGTACAAAAGATATAATAGCAAGGATTAAATACAAAATGAGTTTTAATAAGTGTAGCATTTAAAACCCTTATATTTTGATTTTACACATAACGGCTAACGTTCACCTGCAGTTGGGAACGATAGCGGAAAAATGTCAGGTGCAACGATTTGTTATGTGTTCTATATTTATTTCTACCTTTATTTTTTCAACTTCATTTTTAGCCATCTCTCTCAATTGAAAGCCCTTCTCAACGATCGAACTTATTTTTTCAATTTCATTTTGAGAAGGAAGGTATATTAAAATATTAGAAAAATCATCATCTGATAATGCTGGAATTGCTGCTCCAGTCCGATACATGAATACTTGCTTTAAAAATAAATCACTTTGAAAATAGTATAAAAGGTAAAAAGGATTTATTTTGAAATTTCTCAAAACACGAAAACCATTAGTACAAATTGCTCTATTAAATTCTTCTGTTACATATGCAGTGGCATGTTTACGAGTTCCTATAGAGTTGCCAGCTACTGCCGTGATAATATCTCCTGTTTTTAATTCATAGCTTGCCCTACTTGGCAAGTCATTAGTAGGTAGTGTCGTCGAATTAATTATTTCAAATGACTTCGTATAGATGTCAGAAAGTTCTACATATTCAACAATTTCATTCTGCTTTAAGCGGTTTGATTTATTTTTTTCTATCTCAGCCACCTCACAAAGCCTAACTGCTTTTAGTTTCATTAAGTTCGCTATTAACTTCCGATTTTCAGGAGAATAGTAATTATAATCAAATCTACTATTCAATTGAGCAGAGCTTATAGAAAATGATTTTTCAGATTTAATACTAAATGTTTTTAAAAATTGATTGTAATCATGGACGACTTCACTGAAGTCCTCATCAATTATTTTTTGTCCATTTTCCACGATTACAAGTCCATATTTATCCTTTCTGTAAATAGGGCTACCATTTTTGTTTCCTGCATATCCAGTCTTTATTATTTTGCTGAAAAACACTTGTTTTCTATTTATTACCTCACCATTTTTCTTTTGTAAAAATAATAAAGATACTTTAACCCCTGTCCCATAAGGTATAAATGTTTCTTGGGGCAAAAGAACAACTCCAAGTATATTAGCCTTGTCTTTTATATATCTTCTCAAGTATTCCAATGAAGAATTCTCAAAATGCCCATTAGGTAAAACTATCCCAAGCCGACCACCTGGACGAAGCAACTGCAAACATCGCTCAATAAATAATATTTCTGGGACTTGCCCTTTCAGAACATTATTGGATCTTATATAATCTTTACCGTGTTTATTCCATTTGTGTCCTAATTCATATTTTGATAATAATTCGTAATTAGTAATTTTACCTTGTGTGCCAAAAGGAGGATTGGTAAGAAGGACATCAAAGTAACCTTCTAAATTGGTTAAATTTGCTTGCTGTTTATATTTCAGACTCAATTCCTTGATGTCGATTAACGCATTACTGCATAATATGTTAGGGTCAGCATTACACTCAATCAAGAACTTTATTTTAGCTATTTGTGATATACGGGTATTAATTTCTATTCCAAATATATTGTTTTGTACGTAATTTTGAATATCTATATCCTTATAATTTTTTCTGATATACCTTAAAGAAGAAAATAAAAACCCACCTGTTCCGCATGCAGGATCAATAATTTTTTCATCTGGTTTTGGTTGAATTATTTCGACACAAAAGTCTATTATCGGATCAGGTGTAAAAAATTGCCCACGACCCCCTTTTGCATGACGACCAAGAAATTTCTGAAAAGCAAGTCCATTTGCATCATTTTTGGAATTTTTAAAATTTATCACTTGAAGTTTTTTCACAACAAACGCAAGAGACTGTATGCTCAGTTTTAAGCGATCTTTGCTATCAAAATAGGTATCGTATTTTTGTTTTGTTTCTTCAAATAATTGATTAATTCGATTAAGGAATGAGCTTTGATCTTTGCCAGAATTTATTTTAAGTGATTCACTGTCTGAAATATAGAATGATTTCCTTTCTCTTTGTTCATCGTAAAATTTTATAAATAATATTTTAACGATTTCTTCTAATACTTGTTGCTCAGAAAGACCATCATTGGCATATAAATAATTATGAATATCTTCAAATTGTTTAAGAGGACTGTCTAACGTGTTACCAAATAAAGATGGCTGCTTCATTTTATTCCTCATCCTCGTATACAACATTTCTATTATCCACCTGCATATCTTCTTCACGAATAGCGTCATTTACATCAACTGTTTCAAAAACTTCATTAAAATCATCATGCCATTCATCCGATAAGCAAAGGTCGTTTTCATTTAAAACAAACCCCATAATATAATTTTGTTGCAAATGATTTACATCTGCGCCAGATGATTCTAAATTTTGTGGATTAGCAAATAAAAATTTATGTTCAGGAAATCTCAAAAACATATCAATTGAAATAATGTTAAATTCATCTCTTTTTGGTGTAGCTTGTGTTCTTCCACTTAACCCACCAGTACCTGAAACAAAATGCGTTTCCAATACTTTGATTTTTCTCATTATATACTTCAATCTTTCATCAATCATATTGCTAATTTTTTCTCTTGGATATTGTTTTAATTTAGCGATATCTTTTGATTTTTGAGTCTCTCTTTTGGGGGAGTTATATTTTATAATTTCTTCATAATCATAAAGAGTTTCGCTATATTCATTTAGAAATTTAGGAAGATTGTTTTTTATCCAGTTGTCAATTTGTGGTTCTATTTCTTTGTTTTTGTCTATCCAATTGATTTTTTCATGGTGAGAAAATAAAAATGTTTTTAGTTTATCATAATTATAAAGTTTATGCCATTTCTCAGAGTTGGATTTTACTCCCTTTGACTCTAAAACAAACCAATTTCCATTTTTATCTTTAAAATAGAAGTCTCCATGATGGTTTGGATGCTTTCTTCCCTCCCACTTCTCTCGAATTCTTTCGACAGTATAACCTAAAGATTCTAAATGATTTTTTAGTAGTAATTCGGTTATTGAGCCACTAACATAGCCTTGCGCATTGGGGCTTAATTTTAGTGCTTCAAGAAAAACTTCTAAAGTTGTTTTAAATACTTTAGATACGAAACTTTCTAATTTTTTAATAATAGACATATTTTTCCTTCTTGATATTTAATTTATACACAACGTCTTTCTCACCCGATGCTGTGGAGCGCAGCGGAACACCAGTCAGGTGCGGAAAAATGTTATGCATTTAGTGCTTCCAATAATTGGCGAGCGTACGCATCTGCCGGTAACTTAACCCACTGCTTATTAATGATAAAAATGAAGATACAAAGATATAGCGCAACTATAACTCCAGTCCCAGCTATCGGAGCATCTATTGTTGCAGAAGTACGATAAAGTTGAAATCCTTTCGCAATAATTGCAACCAAACAAAAAATGCCCGCCAATAAACATAATAGTCGGAGCCCGAATATATTTCTTCTAAAACCGTAATTGACATTCTCTTTAAAAACCAAAGGGTATTTGTTTGAGTTCCTTGTCTTTCCGCGCAGATAGTCAGACCAAGATTGATATATTTCATCTGCTTCCGCCGGTTTATCGTTCTCGAGTTCTTTTGATGGTAGATCAATCCCTGTTTGTTCTGATAAGATTGCATGATATCGTTTCTTAGCCGGTTTAGGAATAGTTTGATCACGAAAGCGGAGAAATCTTATAGATGGCATTCCACCCCATTCTTTTAAAAGCATGACTTCCAAATACTTGCCGCGGTCACGAGCTATGTGTGCTAATAACTGAAGAAGTCCAAATGAAACGGCCAATGCTGCCAAACTTGACCATAAGTGAAATATTTTCGGGCTTACTATGAAAACTGTTATTATTATTGGGAACAAACAGATAAGGCCGGGATATATTCTTGCTCTTCTTTCATATGGATCTGATATTTTGGTCAAATCAATCATTATCGTCTTCTTCCACCTCTGTATAAAAGGGTAAAGGCTCTGCGGTAGACCAACCCTCTCTATCGGGCGTTCCAGGTGAATAGTGGCGTTTTGCACTTCCCTGTGTTGCCACTACCTTGCTGCCCCTTCTAATAAAAGCATTAACAACACGTTTGTTAGGGTGCTTTGGATTCCCTTCTTTAGAGGCAGAAACAAAAACTGTGAGATTTGGGGCTGTATCCATTGGCACAGGTTCTCCAATCAATCTATTCAATATTGATGGCCCGATGTTTCTTTTGCTACCGTGGTGCGGTGCTTGAACAAATGAAAAGTCCTGAAGCACTATACCTTGTCCTTCAAGATAATCTGCGCTCTGTTCTAATGCTGGCACCCCGGCATCACCAGTTAAAAGTTTCTTTTTCCCCTCAAAATCAAACAGTAAAATTATTCCTGAGTTGTTTTCACTTGAAGTTACGTCAGGTGCTGGATCTACCAGCTTTTCCTCTTCCCATGTTTCTGAGATCCAGTTAATCGCTTTTTTTGCAGCTTCCATTATACCTCTCAACAGGCCCATTTCTCTGATTGTGTCTTCTGTCACATCAGTAATTGAACGAAAATTTATTAATTGCTGCAGATAAAAGGAAGAGGATGGCCCTGCTATCGATAGACACGGTATACTATGATTTTGATTATCAGAAAAAGCATGAAAAATTGGGACACTATGTTGATTTGCCAATTCATACACCTTATAAGCATAAGGATGTCCTTCTATCAGCCGCTTTTTCAGACTCTCCTTTGTTACTCTACCGTCGGATACATAATCATATATGTAATCCACATAATCCCAAGGGCAATGCATTAAGACCTGGTCTACTGTAAAATTGTCAAATACACATACAAGCCCTGATGCATGGTCCTGGTCGGGGTGAGTACATACAAGAAAATTTATCTTGTCGGTTTTATAGTACTTATCAATATGATTGCATAGAGATTCGCCCGCGTCCTGTGTTCCACCGTCAACAACACCCACGTCCCAATTCACGCCTTGATCAAATGAGTACCGCAGACAAATTGCATCACCAGAACTTTCTCCTTCGCCCACAGGTAAAAAATCTATTTCGTACAGCATTTTCATCTCCTTTGATGCATAACTTATATATTGAGCAGATTCTATATTTATTAAGAATAACTCAATAAAAATCGTTTTATTTAAATGGTACAGATATTTAATTGGTAAAAATATTAAATTATTATTTTTAATAATTTAATGTGGTTATGGATTTGGTATAATTTTTTATAATTCGTTTTTTGTCCTCGTCTGCCTTATCGCCTTTAAAATAAATCTCTATAAACTCAATAACATCTTCTTTTTCATAATATGCATATATGATTCTTATGCCGCTCATTCCTCCACGCCCTTTTAGAGCTTTGCAAGCAAATTTTTTTGCTTTATATATCTTAGGAGTTTCAATTCCCAACCCGGAGATATGAGCAACTCCTTTATTGTCAATTCCCAGTTTATGAGTAAGTTTGAGCTGTTTATTAATAAAAGTTTCGATATCATCATCGAGAGTTTTAAATCTTTTTGCCAGCTTCTTGAAATCTTTTTCA
>JAHIKR010000209.1 GCA_018897415.1 Pseudomonadota bacterium | reverse complement strand
GAGGTCATTGCGTCCTAAATCTACCAGCATAAGGTGTTCTGCTCTTTCTTTTTCGTCCTGAAGCAGCTCATTTGCAAGCGCTCTGTCTTCCTGTTCGGTTTTTCCTCTGGGGCGCGTTCCAGCAATAGGGCGAAGGGTGGCGACTCTGTTTTCCAGCCTTACCATTGTTTCCGGTGAAGAGCCGACAAGTGCAATATCATCCAGATGCATAAAGAACATATAAGGCGAAGGATTAATATACCGTTGAGCTCGATACAGTTTCAAGAGGTCAGGAGGAGTTTCGCAGATAAAGGGCTGAGATATTACAGCTTGAATTACTTCTCCTTCATGGATATATTTTTTTACTGTTTTTACGTTTGATCGAAAAGTGTCTGCTTCCATTTGAGCAGTCAGCTTGTATTCTGCTTGACTTTTTTGGATATTTTTTTCTGGCAGATTACTATCCATTGATTCAAGCATGGCCTCTATTCGAGTTGCAGCCTCCTCATAAGTTTGACCGGGATCCTGATTTTCATCCAGAAAAGCGATGGCTATGCCGAAGAAAGTATTACGGATATTGTCAAAGATAATGAGTTCATCTGGTATTATAAAATGAGCCAGCGGCTTATTTTCCGGCAACATATTCGGGATTTTTTCAAAAAAGGAAACCATTTCATAGGTTAAATAACCCACCATTCCTCCCCAGAACCTTGGAAGCTCAGGCATATTGGCAGGCTTGTATCTGCTCATAAAATCTCTAAGGACTTCCAGTGGTTTTCCATTATGTTGGATCTTATTAGAGACGCCATTGCCCCGAATTTCTACTTCTTTTTTAAACACTCTTATATGAAAGCGGGTTGAAGAGCCAAGAAAGCTGTACCTTCCCCATCTTTCACCTCCTTCAACACTTTCAAAGAGAAATATAGGCCCCTTGTTTTTATAAATTTTCTTAAGAAGAGAAACCGGGGTTTCAGTATCTGCTAAAATTTCTACACAAACAGGAATTACGTTATTGTACCCTGCCAATTGAATAAATTTATCTTTGTCTGGAAATTGTTTTATAAGCATAAATACTCCTTTATCCCATGTAATAAAAAAGGCCGTGAACTTTTCCACGGCCTTTTGAAAATAAAAAACCGTGGGTTTTAGGGTCTGCCCACGGCCCTTAAAGCTTTTTTGTTTATAATTAAGCTAATGGAGTTCCGGCGGCATTCCCGTAAATTCGAGCCACCACCAACATTTAAACTCTATATTATTTGCAGTATTTATTTTTAGCATAATTGATTTATCTCCGGCATATAACCTAAGTTGAGCGATTTTTTGCGAAGAAATGTGCCGAGATCTTGATGCGCAAGAGATTGGTGCAGGTCGAGTAAAAAATCGCTCAATTTAGGTATAATTTATTGAGCAACTTAATTAGCTGTTTTTTGGGGTGTTTGTCAAGGGGTTTTTAACAGGTTGTTTTATTATTGATTAACTATTGATATATGCTATTTAAATTTAGGTTTTTTACAGGCAGGCTCAATTGGATTAAATCGCAAGTCAAGATTTTACACCTTATTGACCTTTAATAAGAGCTGGATGGCTAAAAATGACTGATTCTGTTGACAAAAAAACATACACCCTTTTCATGCCCGGCGAAGAGCGCATTTTCTTAAACCATTTCCATACTATTGCAATTGCCCTTCTGCTGATTGCGATTGCCTTTCAGGTCGTTGCCTCGGAGACGGCCGTGGCGGATGCCATGGTGACCGGGTTTATTTTTGTCTTGCCGCTTTATTTCATTTACTTTGTGTTTGGAAAACGGTTCGCCGACTCGGTGACTCTTGATTTTGATGCGCGTAAAGTTCGATTTTCTTTTTCCGACGAAAGGGGCTCGTTTGAAAGGGATTTTCAGGATATCGAGAAAATCAATTTTCGATTCTATCTTACGTTTGTGATGGACGACGCACGAATTATGGTGAAACGGCCGTATAACAAAAAAGAAGTATTTCGGCTGCTTAGGAACGTATCTAAAGTTGACGTTGGTATGTTTGGGGGGTTCTAGCGAATGAAAGACACCACTGGATTCCGTCTTTTGATAACGCTTATGCTCAACTTCATAATCCCTGTAATTCAGGTAATCGGCGGTGTTTATGCCAACAGCATGGCTCTGATTTCTGACGCTACCCATAATTTCAGTGATTTTACTGCTGTATTGATTTCTTATCTCGGCTATCGAATCGGCCAGAGGGGGGCTTCGGCTCAACATACATTTGGATACTGGCGCGCCGAAATAATGGCGGCACTTTTAAATGTGGCAATTCTCGTTGGGGCTTCGGTATACATCGTCTACGAGGCGTGTCAGCGGCTTTTCAATCCTGAAACTGTATCAGGATTGGTGGTAGTGTGGATTGCAGGAGTCGGTGTTATAGGAAACGGGCTTTCCGCATGGCTGCTTCATAAGGATGCTAAACACAGCCTCAATGTCAGGGGGGCTTTTCTCCATATGCTTGGAGATCTTCTTACCTCTGTTGTTGTGGTATTTAGCGGAATAGTACTCATCTTTAAACCCTGGTATTGGCTGGATCCATTTCTTTCTTTCTTTATTGTTTATTTTATACTGAAAAATTGCTGGGGGATTTTGAAAGAAGCCAGCGGCATCTTGATGAATGCAACACCTTCAGGCATAGACTTAGAGGAAGTAAAAAAAACTCTTGAACAGATTCCGGGCGTTTGTGGAGTTCATTATCTTCATGCATGGAATCTGAGTTCTTCAAGCATAGCATTTTCCTGCCATATAGTGGTTTTGGATCAGCTGGTCAGCAATACTGAAAATCTGGCCAAGACAATTCGGGAAACACTGCTTAGCCGTTTTGGTATTGACCATCCAATGCTGCAGTTTGAGACTTCTCAATGCGGAAATGGAACCATCCTGTGTGAAATTTCCGGCAACGGGCCGAAATCCGATTAATAAATCCTATTGCAAATAAACTCTTGGCACACGGTCCATTATTGTTGAAACAACTTCATAGTTTATTGTATTTATCGTTGAGGCAATTTCATCTACAGTTATCGAAGAATTGCCCTGCTTGCCGAAAACAACTACTTCTTCTTCCATCGCAACTTCCGGGATTTCACCCACATCAAGCATGGTCAAGTCCATGCAGACGCGGCCCACGATTGGTGCACTGTGACCGCATACAAGCATGCGGCCCTTTGAAGATAGCAGTCTGTTAAATCCGTCAGCATAACCGATAGCTACTGTGGCAATGGTTGTGGGCTTTTCGGTCTCATAGGTTATCCCGTAACTTACCTTGAAACCAGCCGGAACTTTTTTTAAATGAATTATCTTTGTCTTTAGTTCCATTGCCGGTTTTAGCTTAATGATGCTTCTATCCACTTCCTCTGAGGTATAAAGTCCGTAAATTGAAATGCCGGCACGAACCATATCCAGATGAGTTTCCGGCATGTTTATTATAGCTGCACTGTTTGCAGCATGAGTTACGGGTATTTCCAGGCCTGCGATGCGTAGCTGGTTAAGAAAATCCATGAATATTTCAAACTGCTTACTGGCATAAGACCTGTCCGATTTATCGGCTGTTGCAAAGTGGGTGTAAATACCTTCCAGCTCAAGCATAGGTAAACGAGAGATTGATTCAACCTCACTTGCAGAACTATCTTTAATTTTCTTGTCGTATTTTGATAATCTGAGTTGGTTCGGCAGGAGTCCGAGCCTTCCCATTCCTGTATCTACTTTAATATGAACTTTAATTTTTTTACCGTATGCGCTTGCGGCTTCAGAAAGCGATTTGGCTGTTTCGTAAGAATAAACTGTTTGCGTGAGGTCGAACTCAATAAGTTCTTTTGATTGTTCTGGGGGAGCATAACTGAGAATTAAAACAGGAGCGTTGAT
>JAHIKR010000014.1 GCA_018897415.1 Pseudomonadota bacterium | reverse complement strand
TTTATCGAAATTGATGGAAATATATGGTTCATTGAACTGGGAGTCTATTTGAACCCTTGCATCCGTCAGGTATTCACCGGTTAGAAGAGTTCGTTTCTTTACAAGATATGGGGATTTTATGGCGCGTTCTGTTGCGGTGTCCTCATTCTCCTGATAAAGCAGTTCACTGCCTGCCGGTATATTCCCTTTTAAAGCGGCATCCAGGTCATGGGTTTCATCCAGTAATTTAAATTCAAGAAGAGCTGTTTTACCAATTAGCTCCTTTGCTCTTTGTGTGTCTTTGATGCCCGGGAGTTGGATAAGAATTCGTCTTTCACCCTGGTGACGTATATCAGGCTCATTTACACCGAACTGATCGATACGATTTCTTATGGTTTCAAGTGCCTGTTCAACCGCCAGCTTTTTTATATGACGAGTTTCGTTTTCCGGTAAATTCAATATGATGGTGAGTATTTCATCATCAGTCGATTTTGAAAAAACCCGCAGATCCTTAAGTTCATTATCCAGTAGTTTGTCAAAACTCAGGATATTATTGTTGCCACTTATTTTAAGCGATATCTTGCTGTTTTCTATTCTGTCTATTCCAATATACCTTATATTTTCTTTCTTTAAAAGACTGCGCAATTCATAAGTCATGCGTTCTATTGTACTTTCAACTGATTTTTCAGCATCAACTTCAAGTACAAGGTGCATTCCTCCCTGAAGATCTAAACCAAGATTTATCTTCTTGTGCGGCCACCAACCCTGATTTATTGTAGGAAGAATATAAATGACTGCAGATAGAATAACTGTAAGGGATAGAATTACTCGCCATGAAAAATTTTTCAATGGGGACATTCCTTTCAATAAAGAGCTAAAAGGATTAAGAATATTTACTATTTAACAAATTCGGGTTTTGATTTTGAATTGTAATAACTAGTATAGGTGGATAGACTGAAGGCTAAAGTCCGAAGGTCCTTGACAGTCTTCAGCCTATCCACCTAACGAATTAATCAGCCTTGTTCTCAACAGATGGCTGGGATTGCGGGGAAGGTTGATTCAGTGCAGCTATATTCCCGCGGTTTATTTTTATTCGTACTCTATCTGCTATTTCCAATGTTAATGTTGTATCATCTGTACTAATAATTCTTCCATGAATACCTCCGCTTGTTACTACGCGGTCACCTTTTTTTAGAGTACTTATCATTTCACGATGTGCTTTACTTTTTTTCTGTTGGGGCCGGATGAGCAGAAAATAGAATATGGCAAACATAATAATTAGGGGTATAAATGCTGTAAACCCGCCTGATTGTCCGCCCGCTGCTCCGCTTTGTCCCATCGCATATGCTATACTAATCAAAATTAACCTCCATGTTTTAAAAAAATTATTGTTTATACAGAGTTTAGTTTCTTAGCTCTAAAATTCGTGTTTTTTCTGGTAGAAAATAAATTCGAAATATGAATACCCGCCTGCCATGCAACATGCTCATGGACGGAATAATAACCATGTCATAGTATTGACTTTTCATGACAGCCATTAATCCAAAAATAGGGCATTGCGGGCAGGTCGAAATCCGAAACAATATCGAATGACAAAAATTCAAAATCAAAAACAACAATATCCGCCGAAGGCAGATTTAATCGCGTTCAAAACGGCTACTACTGTTTTGAACATTTAGTATTTGGATTTGCCCGCCCTGGTGCTACGTGCTATCTTGCTCTGGTATGTACCGCACTTTACGGTTTAAGCTAGGGAATCAGTCTACTAATCTGTAGACACAGTCTGGGCCAGGGTTTCGAGTTTCGAATTTTGTGCTTCGGATTTCCGGTTTATCCGGGTTATGTTCCAGACCATTTCAGTAGTACCGAGCACGCCTGTAATTACAATTTTTATATTTGAGCACGCATCATCAATTATATTTTTGTCAGTTCCCGGCAATTTTACCGGGAATCTGACGAGATAAACTGATTTCCAGGTGTTAATATATGGGAAAAAGTGAGTAATTACCGCATCAATCTTTTTAATTTTCCTTATCTCAAGCGGTTTTATCTTTTTTTCATTGCCTACGTTAAGATGTATTCCCCATATAGAATCTTTTTTATTGAAGTCATTCCATTTTTTATTCGGCACGTATGCAGCCATTATAAAATCGTTGTATATTAAAGAGGCTTCTTTTTGATCTTTTATAAGTTTTTCCTTTTCTTCCCTACTAGGATTATAGGCCCTATCATACTCGTCTACATAGGCCTCTCTGAATTCAGGTGATTTGAAGGTAGCTGAAGTCATTAGCTCAAGATCAAGACCTCTATATATGCGGGCTTCACTCGTCCATTTCATTAGTACTGCTTTGTAGGTGCCTCCCTGGTAAGGATCGGATGAAGCTTCAAGTTGTTTGATTGATGAGACAATTTGACATCCTTGATATACCGCAAGGATAACTATCAGCAAGATACTTTTTAAGAGAAGTATGTAATGGTTAGTTTTCATTTCCAAATACACGGTCGAAAATTATGCCGATATACTTTAAATGATAGTTAACGTCAAATATTTCTTCAATTTTTTTCTTGCTTAGATAAGCACATATATTTTTATCTTTCTTTATCAGATCCTTAAAAGACTTTTTTTCTTTCCATACACGCATTGCCTGCCTCTGAACCATTTTATATGCCTCTTCACGGGTTACTCCTGATTCGGCAAGCGCAAGAAGTATCTGTTGAGAAAAGATAAGACCATTCAGCATATGGAGATTTTTTTCCATTCTTTTTGGATATACAATAAGATTATTAATCAAGCCCTTTAGCCTGTTTAGCATGTAATCAACAAGTATTGTACTGTCCGGGGCAATTATTCTTTCGACAGATGAATGGCTTATATCCCTTTCATGCCAGAGAGGAATGTTCTCCAAAGCAGCCATAGCATTAGACCTGATGATCCGTGCGAGGCCGCAAAGGTTTTCTGATCCTATTGGATTCCTCTTGTGAGGCATGGCTGAAGAACCTTTCTGCCCTTTTGAAAAATACTCTTCTGCCTCAAGAACTTCCGTTCTTTGCAAGTGCCTAATTTCAAGCGCCATCTTTTCGATTGAAGATGCCATTATAGCTAACACTGTGAAATATTCTGCATATCGGTCTCGTTGAATGATTTGCGTTGAAGCAGGAGCTGGTTTGAGCCCCAGTTTTTTGCAAACATATTCTTCAATTTCAGGTGGAATATTGGCGAAGGTGCCAACAGCTCCTGAAAATTGACCGAAACTGATGTTTTCGACAGCGCGCTCAAATCTTTTTCTGTTGCGCTGCATTTCATCATACCAGACCGCCAATTTTAGTCCAAAGGTAATTGGTTCTGCATGGATTCCGTGCGATCTTCCGACCATAACGGTATCCCTGTGTTCAAAGGCTCTTTTCTTAATTATATTTAATAGGTTTTCGCAGTCTTTTATGATAATTTTTCCCGCTTTTTTGAGAAGATATGCCATGCTTGTATCAAGAATGTCGGAAGATGTCAGCCCCATGTGGATATATCTCGAGTCAGGCCCGACATTTTCAGCAACATTTGTCAGAAAGGCTATTACATCATGTTTGGTCTCAGCTTCTATTTCTTCTATTCTTTTAACAGAGAAACCAGCTTTTTTCTTTATGGTTTTAAACGCTTTTTTGGGAATCATTCCGTTTTGTGCCATGGCTTCACAGGTTAATATTTCAACTTTTAGCCATGTATTATACTTGTTTTCATCAGTCCAGATATCGCCCATAATACTTCTTGTATATCGTTTTATCATCTGTTGCTCTACTCCAATTTTAGTGGTCGGTGGTCAGTGGTCAGTGGTTTGAAACTTGTAACGAGCAAACAACTGACAACAAACCACTGACCACTAATCACTATTTATCCAGAGAGTTTCTCCGTCAAACTGGATGCGGTTTGCATTATTGTAATCAATCCGGTCCAAAAGAGCAAAAATCCGGTCCATATTATAAACAACAACTTTGCTTAAAGGATATATCAGGTTAATATCTACAGCGATTTTGCGTTCTTTGATGTTGTAAATGGTAACAATTTTTTCGGAAAATTTTAAGATTTTGCCGACTCCTGAACTGAAGCCCCTTCTGTCTGGCTCGTCAGCAAGTGGAGAAAGGGCAATTCCCTTGTGATCAAAGTAGTCCTTTAAAAAATTAAAGTGTATATTCCAAATGTTGTCTTCAGGTTTGACCACATATATTCCGAACGCACTTATCCTCTCATCTGACCCGCTTAGTCCCCCTATATCCTTTTCAACAACATCACCGCTTTTAATACGTATCTTGTCCAGAATTTCCTGCATGGGAACTATCGAATCACCTATTTTAAGTGATTCATCAGATTTTACGATAATATCAAGACCTTTTTCTATTCCATATTCTGTTTTACGCTTTTGGGTAAGTATTTGAGTCTCTTTATCTTTTTCCAGCTTGTTGTAGTCTATTACAGTCTGTGATTTTATAGAAACATGAACTTTTTCTGACAAGTTTTTTTCAACAGGCCCGGTGACTTTCTTCTGCATTAGAAATAAACCTGCTACAGCTATTGCAGCAGAAATGGCACAGGTTATAATAATGACAGCAATCTTATTTGATCCAGCTACATTTTTTTTATGCATAATTTTTTTGCCCTGATACAATAATCAATAAAGGGTATCAATATAACAGGAAAACGTCAAAGTAGATTCCAACTTAGTCAATTAGAAGTATTTTCAATAAGACTAAATGCGAAATCCGAATATCGAAATCCGAAACAATATCAAAATTCGAATACCCGCCTGCCATGCAGCGTGCTCAAGGACAGAATAATAAACGTGGCATAGTATTGACTTTTCATGACTGCGATGAATCTACGCATAGGCATTGCGGGCAGGTCAAATGACCAAAACTTTACAGACAGTTACACAATATTTATCAGGGTCTTCGAAAATATCATTTGTTCTGAATTTAGAATTTGGAACATTCGTATTTGCCCGCCCTGGTGCTACGTGCTAGCCTGCCCTGGTATGTACCGCACTTTACGGTTTAAGCCAGGGAATCAGTCCACTAATCTGTAGACACGGTCTGGGCCAGGGTTTCGAATTTCGTGTTTCGAATTTCGAATTTATAAAAAACAAATTAAGCAAGAAATTTGCTATGTTACCAGTTTGTCAATGAAAATGACATAGCCCTGGTCAACATAACAGGTTCTATTTTGAACTTATGATCTTGCTATCTCCGAGAAACAAGGTGCTGTCGCTTTTTATCGATATTGAAAGATTACGCCTTAACTCAAGGTCAATTATTTCTTTTCTTTTATTATTCAAAATGTAGTCAGCTACCTCAACAGGTACTATGCCTGTTACATTGGGACATTCTTCTTTTAGAGTTTCGATACTGAGTTTTCTCAAAAAAGCAAGAGCCAAAGTTTCGGGAGATGGAGTCATGCCTTTGCCATGGCAATATCTGCAAGCTTCAAAACCGCTGTATTCAATAGATGGCCTGATTCGTTGCCTCGACATTTCCATCAAGCCAAATTTAGAAATTTTTCCGACTTTTGTTTTTGCTTTATCTATCTTTAAATGGTTTTTTAATGTTCCTTCTACTTCTGATTTGTGCTTTTGGCCTTTCATGTCAATGAAATCCAGCACAATAAGACCGCCCAGATCTCGCAACCGCAATTGACGGGCAATTTCTTCGGCTGCTTCAATGTTGGTCTGTAAAGCAGTTTCTTCGACAGATTTTTTTTGGGTTGCTTTGCCCGAATTAACATCTATGGCGACTAAAGCTTCGGTTTGTTCTATTACAATTGATCCACCTGATTTCATGTTAACTCTGTTTTTATATATAGAAGCGATCTGGTCTTCAAG
>JAHIKR010000208.1 GCA_018897415.1 Pseudomonadota bacterium | reverse complement strand
GGGTAACATGATTGATTGTAGCAGAGCCATGTACGGTAATAACAGCAGGAAATCAGGAGAATGCCTTAAATATGTAAAAAAGGGTAACTGCAATGGCTGTCACGATCCACATAGTTCAAACTTCAGATTGTTTTTGTTGGATAAGGAGTTTACTTTATGTACGGCCTGCCATAAAAGGCATGCCACCTTTTCTCATCCAATAGGAGTTGATGCTATTGATCCAAGATCTAAGAGAGATATCACATGTATTACCTGCCATGCATTGATGGCTTCAAAACATGAATACGTACTGCAATTTGATGGGAAGAAAGAATTGTGCATACAATGTCATACATCATATTAAGATGTTTGTAATCGTTCACGGTTCAGAGGTTCAGAGGTTCAGAGGTTCAGATATTTAGTAGAAGTAAACCGGTAAGACTAAATATTAAGGAATTGTAATGATTAAGAAGTCTCTTTTGTTTTTTTGTATTTTGCTTTTTTTAATAGTCCCGCTTAAAGCTTACAGCAAGGAAGATGCCATTAATATAATTACTACCTTAAGTGGTAACCAGGATATCGGTATGTTAGGGCTCATAGGGGGTGTATTTTTTGATGAAAACAAAAACAGGTTGTATGTCACAGATTCTTCAAACTGCCGTATCCTTTCATATGATTCTGAGTTTAACTATCTATCTGCATTACATCCCAAGGGCGACCTGAAGAATCCAACCAGTATTTTAGGAGCCATTGACGGAAGATTTCTTGTTGTTGAGCCGTCAAAAAGAAATGTAGTTGTAATTGATGTGGCGCAGAAATCAATCAATTCGTTAGATTTAGCAGAAGTCCCTGATTCTGATACCTTCAATCCCGGGAGAATGGCAATAGATTCCGACGGTAACATATATATTATAGACAGGGCTAATAATAGGATTCTTGTTTTTAATTCAAATCTGAAGTTTAATAAAGAAGTAATTAGAGAAAGTAAAATAATATTTAACGATATTAAAGTTGGCAAGCAGGGGGACATATATACTCTTAGCACATTAGAAGGGATTGCAAGAAAATATGATAGGTCAGGCAAAAAAATTTTAGAGTTCGGGGGTCGAGGAAAAGGCAGGGACGAGTTCAGTTTTCCTACTAGTTTGGCAGTCGATAATAAGGGGCTGATTTATATCGTTGATCAGCATAAAAACAAAATTTTCGTATTTGACAGACAAGGAAAGTTTGTTTTTAATTTTTCAAGACCGGGATGGATAGAAGGGTGCCTGGCAACGCCATCCTATATATTTATTAACAATTCCGATACTATATTTGTTGTTGATCGTGATAATTCAAGGGTAAGTATATTTAAGTAAAGGTTTACGGTTCACGGTTAACAGTTAAAATGCTTCAGTCGTTGCATCGTTCATTGAAAAAAGTGTGAACTGTAAACCGACAACCGTGAATGGTTACATATAAACTTACAGATCAACATTATAATCATTCGCTACAGGCTCTTTTACAATGAGCTCGATAGATTTTTTTGCTGTTTCAGAAGCTTTAGGGAAAAATTGTTTGAGCGCCCTAATATGTCTGAGGTTATCAGCAGTCCTAAGTATAAGCATGGCAAGATTTCCTTCTGCTATTTCGGAAGCTGAAACAATTTTTTCCCAGGGCTGTCCTGTCGCCCATGCATGAATAGTAACAGCAGGGCTTAAAAATAGAGTCTTGGTCTCGAATCCTTTTGTTACCATAAGCTTGGAAAATGGTTTAAGTGCCTTTTTTACCTTAAGAAAAATTGATAAAAGACTTTTTGGCATAAATTCCTTATCAATTCTACCTTCTGTTTCTCTTTCATCCACAAATGACGCTATAATAGCGGCAAGAAACGCTGGATTTGATTCAGGAAAGACTCCAAGTCTGAAACCTTCAGCTATTAATAAGGGCTGATCAACTCTTAACTTCGATGCCCACTTCCCGTCTGCAGTTAGTTCCCCGTTACTTTTTACATAACCTGTCTCTTTTAAGAAATTGAGATGACCAATAAAATCCTTAGATAGATAATTATAGCTGTTTGCTATAAATTTTCCGGCAGATTTTTTTCCTTTTGTAATTAAATATGTAGCAAAGGATTTTTTAAGTAGCTCTTCAATTTGATCGGGAGAGTATGAAAATAGTAGATTAAGAACCATTGAAAAATTGATTCTAATCTGGCTCACTATATCTGAAGGAGGTGAACTTATAAGTTTTGCAATTAATCTTATATCCATAAATTTTCCAGGAAGTACCATTGCAAACCCGATATTATCCATACCT
>JAHIKR010000207.1 GCA_018897415.1 Pseudomonadota bacterium | reverse complement strand
GGGGGGACTTGCGGGACGTACATCAGTTTATAAGTTGGCGGGGGGACTTGCGGGACGTACATCAGTTTATAAGTTGGCGGGGGGACTTGCGGGACGTACATCAGTTTATAAGTTGGCGTGGTAATTGAACTGAAGAACGTAGTTGACCCCCGGTTAAATAAAAGCAAACATGATTTCACCCCAGTACGATCGTGCCGACTTACGGAGCAAGGCAGGGGAGGCTATGTTGAATAATTGTAAGGATAAAGGACGTAAAGGAATTAAAAAGTGAAAAATCCTTTAGACAGGCAACTTTATCACTTGCCAAATATAGACTATTTTACGATGCTCCGTAAAACAGTCTTGACCAATTTACGATACTTCGTAAAATAGTCTTGACTTTCAGTTTATCTCCATATAATAATATCGTCATGAAAAGATCATATTCTTCAGTCCTTACAGAACATTTGGGGCAATATCGACAGATGATATTTGTCGTCGGGCCGAGACAGGTAGGAAAAACGATCCTATGCACAAATTTGGTTCAGGACTATCATTATTTCAATTGGGACAACCAGGATCATCGTGCGTTGATTATCGAGGGTCCAAACAGGGTTGGTGAAGAAATCGGCGCGAGACAATTACGTGAAAAACCCCGGATCATTATTTTTGATGAAATTCACAAGTATTCAAAATGGAAGGATTTTCTCAAAGGCTTTTTTGATGTTTATAGCCCGGGAGTAGGAATCATCGTAACTGGAAGCTCCAGACTTGATGTTTTTAAAAGGGGTGGGGACAGTCTTATGGGACGATATTTCCTATATCATCTTCATCCCATCTCAGTGCGAGAAATTATAGGAGCCGGTCTTGATGGAAATGAGATACAAATCCCCAGGCCAATAGATCCAAAGGCGTTTGATTCATTGTACGCTTTTGGTGGTTTTCCCGAACCCTTTCTGAAAGCGAATGTAAGATTTTCAAACCGCTGGAAACGTCTTCGGCAGCAGCAACTGTTTACTGAAGACATCAGAGACCTTACGCGAGTCCAGGAAGTACGGCAGGTTGAATTGTTAGCAGAAACGCTTAAATATCAGACCGGTCAAATGATCAATTATTCGAATCTTTCTAAAAAAGTAAGAGTTTCAGTGGATACTGTACGCCGCTGGATAACTATTCTGGAATCGTTATATTATTGTTTTACCATACAACCCTGGTTTAGAAATGTGCAGAGGTCTTTACTTAAACAGCCCAAAATTTACCTTTGGAATTGGGCTCTGATTGCGGATACTGGTGCAAAGTCAGAAAATTTTGTCGCATCTCATTTATTGAAAGCCGTCCATTGGTGGACCGATAACGGATTTGGCGAATATGGACTGTATTTCCTCCGCGATAAGGACAAGCGTGAGGTGGATTTTCTTGTTACTCGAAATCAAGAGCCATGGTTTATGGTAGAGGTGAAAACAGATGGAGGAAAATCTGTGAGCAAGAATCTGTTTCATTTTCAAAAACAAATCCGTGCACTTCATGCTTTCCAGACGTCTTTTTCATTAGATTATGTTGACGCGGATTGTTTTTCAACAAAACAACCCACCATTGTTCCTGTAAAGACATTGTTATCTCAATTGGTGTAAAAAAAGGAAGCTTCTTATTCCCCAATAATCTTTACAAGAGCTCGTTTACGTCTTCTGCCGTCGAACTCTCCATAAAATATCTGTTCCCATGTACCAAAGTCGAGTTCACCGTCGGTGACCGCAACAACAACTTCGCGTCCCATTATCTGTCTTTTCATGTGGGCATCTGCATTATCTTCCCCTACATTGTGTCTATAATTTGAAACCGGCTCATGTGGAGCAAGTTTTTCAAGCCAGACGTCATAGTCGTGATGAAGGCCAGATTCATCGTCATTTATAAAAACCGAGGCTGTAATATGCATTGCATTAACCAGAACAATGCCTTCTTTTATCCCGCTTTCTTTCAGGCAATCTCTAACCTGGGGAGTTATATTTATAAATGCCCGTCTTGTGGGGACTTCAAACCACAGTTCTTTACGAAAACTTTTCATATGATTTCCCTCTCATAAAGTAATTAATCAGGTGGATAGTCCGAAGGCTGAAGGCCGAAGGATTCAGAGAGCTTCAGTCTTCAGTCTTCCACCTTCAGCCTATCCACCTGAGCAACTAATTTATTAATTAATCCGTCAATTAGATCTTCAGCCGTATGTAATTCATTTGCTGAATTAAAGTAGGACTCCAACTCTTGCAACATGGTGTTATGCCTGGATACAGCCTCCCCGATTCTTTCATAATTTACAGGGGGCCTGGAATAAAGCTGGTCTTCAAAAAAATAATTTGTTAGTCCCGAAGATGATCGTCGCCTGAAAGGCCAATTAATCTTTAAATCTAAAAGCTCTCTTACAGTTTCGAGGCATCCGTTATTTTTTAATAAGCTGTTTGCCGTTAATGGTCGATTAAGGCGTTTTGCCACTTCTTCAAAAATCGTGTTTAATAATTT
>JAHIKR010000206.1 GCA_018897415.1 Pseudomonadota bacterium | reverse complement strand
GATAGGCTGAATAATTACAATTTGATCAGCGCTACTAACTCCTTGAATCAATAAATTATTTTTCCACCATGACCATGGCTTTGATATGCCGCAGTACGGGCAGCGGAGTTCATCGGTGCTTATCAGTTTTCGGCAGTTGGGACAAAGAATGGAGCTTTTCTTTCGACTCGTCATTATTCAACCTGTAAATTTGTAATTATTCAGCCTATCCACCTATCCTTTATTATTCCATACTCCCGGAATTTCAGCGCCGCAAAATTTGCATTTATTACCTGCCAGATTATACGCTGGCAAAAAATAGCCCTCGCGTTCAATCAACAACTTGTTGCAATTATGGCAATAGGTGTTATTCCCTTCATGGTTTGGGACATTGCCGACATAAACATATCTGATACCTTCCTTAATGGCTAATTCACGGAAACGAGTCAAAATTGAAATTGGTGTGGGTGGCAGCCTGTCAAGTTTGTATTTAGGGAAAAAACGTAAAAAATGAAGAGGATAGTCAGGCCCTAAATTATCAAGTATCCATCCACACATCTTTTTTATCATTTCTTCATCATCTATATATCCGGGCACTACCAGAGTTGTGACTTCTAAATGAATTCTTTGTTTATGCAACGTCTTTAAAGTGTTTAATACTGGTTGCAGCCGCCCGCCATTCAATTTCCTGTAAATGTCATCGCTGTATGATTTAAGGTTTATGTTTGCTCCGTCCAGCACCTTGCAAAACTCAAGCAGGGGACCTTGATTAATGTAACCATTTGAAATCCAAAGATTATACAGCCCTTTTCCCTTTGCCAGTCTGGCAATGTCAATCATGTATTCAAAAAAAGTGACAGCCTCTGAATATGTGTATGCAATAGATTCAGATCCCAAACGCTGGGCCGTCTCTACCGCTTCAGCAGGGAAAAGCTCGTAATGGCGAACTTCATGGGGTTTTGCCTGTGAAATTTCCCAGTTCTGGCAATTCAAACAGCGGAAATTGCATCCTGTTGTAGCAAGGGAAAAAACCATTGACCCTGGCCTGAAATGAAAAAGCGGCTTTTTTTCTACAGGATCATTATGAACTGCGCATGGATTTCCATAGGTCAGGCTGTAAAGCTTGCCGTCTATATTAACCTTGGAACGGCAGACACTGCGATCACCCGGTGCAAGCATACACCGGTGAGGACAGATGCCGCATACAACTTTGTTGCCATCTAATTTATCATAAAGGAATCCTTCATGAGACCATTTCCACAATGTTTTTGGCGCATCCTTTTTGAACACCCTGCCGCGGATATCATGGGGACCAGACGTAACATGCTTGTCCCCGGCAAAGGGCCAGCACACACCGGCAAACATTGCAGTAGATAGCAATGCTCCGCTATAGTAAAGAAAATCCCGCCTGTTTATACTTTTCATTATGTGTTCCAATAACGATCAAACTTGCCAGCTTCAAAAATATTAATCCAGCCGCAGCCCAGATAAGCCCAAAATAAGGCAAAAGCACCAAACTGGTAATCAGAGTGCCGCAGGCAGCACCGATTAAATCGGCTGAAAAAGATCTAGTTACAGCAGAATTTCCGCCCCCTCCCAAATGGAGAGCCACAGGAAACTGAAACCCGCATGCAAGCGAAACCATGAAGCCAAAAACAAGAAAAAAGAATGGCGGCAGACGATCCCCGCCCATCTTTAGCGCCAGTATCAAGATGCCCATCATGGTAATGAGCAGTCCATCGGTCAGTACCAATATCTGTTTTCCCTTTTTACGCAGTCTGTCGCCCAGCAATGCCCCTGGCAAAAGACCAGCCAGAAAGATTGTTACAATCATTCCTATTTTAAAATATATATAACCATAAAATATCTGAAAAGCAAAGATAACCAGTATTTCGCTCCCCATGGTCATGGATCCTGTTGAAAAAAGTACAAATTCTTCCCGCTTAATACGAAGCAGATATATAATGGTAAGCACTATAAGGGCAGCGATAAATCCAACAGGCGAAGTGGAAAATTTGGCGAACCACTGCGAAAACATCATTCTCATCAAAAAAGGAGAATCATCGCTGTTTTTTGGTGTATTCGGATCCATCAGATCATTTAAATCTGAAATTCTTTCTTTAGTTATATTTCCATAATAATAGCCACTTATGTACTGGGTAATAATACCTTTTTCTGCAAGTCTGGCAGGAATATCCGTCTGGATTGAAATATCCCGGCAGAGGAAAAATATCTTAAGCCCCGGCATAAGCAGAACATGCTTAAAATGATTTTTTACGGTATTATAAAGAGAAGAAAGCTTCTGCCGCTGTGGCTCGGCAAGGTAATTATCGTAACCTTCCATAGAAAAACTCAAAACACCATCTGGCGCAAGTCGTCTCTTTACAAGGCTGAAAAACTGATCGGTAAAAAACCTGTTTACCTGAAACGTGTCTGGTTCCGGCAAATTTAAGATAATGATATCGTAGATTTTCTCTGAATCCGCAAGAAAAGCCCTTCCATCCTGATTGATTACATTCAATCCTTCAATATTTTCGATCAGACCGAACTTGAACTGGACAGAGATAATATCAGGATCAAGCTCAACGTAATCAACTGTTTTAAGGCCATGCTTTTTCAGCTCCTTCACAATGCCACCCTCGCCAGATATCAAGAGGGCGCTCTGCGGATTGTCTAGTTGGGCCAGAGGGTAGTGGATAGTTTCTTCCGCAATGCTCTGATTCTGGTTGCTGAATACAGGAACGCCACCAATAAAAAGAGTGTACTGCCCATTATCCTGATGAACGGCAATCCGCCCGTAACGGGATTCATGATAATAAACCAGCTTCCCCTCGGAAGGCGCAAGCGAAAAGGGTTCAAAAGAAATGCCCATAACCAGCACTAATAGTGTAATGGCAGCACCTATAATAATTTTTAAATATTTCCTCTGCTTTCTGGTTGATGAAAAAAGAAGAAATGATGCTATCACAAGCGGAAGACCGGCAATAAATATACCCTTAAACGGGGTAACCAGAAAAACAAGAGCAAATGAAAAAAGCGCTCCTCCAGTTATATCTCCTATATTATCAGTAATATAAATGCGTGTGCCTGAATAATCCGGTGTTTCTGCTCTTAGCACAAAAAGGCTGTAAGGAAGAATAAAACCTAAAAGCAGGCAATATGGAGCAATTGTTAAAAAAATGTAGGCAAGGGTAGGATAAAAACCAACGGAACTGCCGTGAATAAAGAAAAAATCTCGCAATTCACGAATAATAAAAATCTGAACTGCTGATAGAGCGGCCAGAATGAAAGAAAGCCAGCAGAGTCTGCTTGAACTGGGCTGCCAGTAACGTGGCGTAATCAGATGAGCTACAAGCGTTCCTATACCACCAAGTATTAACCAGCTGAAAAGTATTAAAGAAATAACAAACTCGTTACCGTGGAACTGGGCAAGAAATTCGCGTATGGTTATTAATTGCACCGCCACTGAAGAAATGCCGGTGGCAATGACAACCAGCAGTGTAGCGCGTTCATTTTTCTTCATCAAAATATTGAACCTGGTAGGTCATAACTTCCAGTTTATCTTTTTGCCATGCATCTGATGACATCCCTGCCTTCATACAGAGATGACCAAGGAATTCTTTAGGTTGGGGAAGCTGTTTCCATACCTGTGGCAAAAAAGTTGCGTTGGCAAATCCTTTCTGGATAATTACACCATCCACATTAACGCGCAGTTTCGCAATCAGGTCATCACCATCTCTGTATTTTAGTGGCTCCGGCTGGGTGAGTATGCTTACCTCTATATCCACACGCTCCAGCTCTTCGGCTCTCAGGGGAGGAAATCGCGGATCACGAAAAGCAGCACTGATGGCATTACGCTTGACTCCTTCTTTCACGGATTCAGATGCGGTTATGTTCCCCATACAGCCTCTGAGCTGACCGTTAATCTTTAAGGTAACAAAGGTGCCAAAATGCTCCTGAAAACAATCCTCCTTAAGCGCTTCTTCCAGGACTCTGGACTCGGCAGAGTCTATCTTTTTGTTTAGCTCTTTCATAAGGGTATGCCGCGCAAGCCTTCCCAGCACCTGCCCCTGCCTGTCAGAAAACCTGTGACCTGCATTTTTTTTGTCTTCCATATGCTTATCTCCATAAAATGCTATGGCTGCGTAGCCGACAACTTGACTGCGCCCGCCGCAGGTATCGCCGCTGTTTGAATAATGCAGCAAAACCGGCTGCCATCCATATTGCCGGGCCAGGCTTACAAGAACAAGAATCGGCACTTTTCCGCACGCATAATTATAACCCTTCAACAAATTGTCTGCATCCAGATTTAATATCATTTTAATGGTTTCTTTATCTGTTTCTACAGCCAGATCATATTGTTGATAGTGGGAAAGGTCTGAACTGGCCACGAGAAGAGTGTTTTGATCTATAAACATATCTATCTCACGAGTTATTCCGCCAATATTACCCTGGCTTATTACAATCGGAATGATCTCAAATTCCTCTAAATAATACTGTAAAAAGGGCAACAATACCTCCAGTGAATGTTCGCTGAGATCAGAAGCCTTGTTTGCATGGAACAAATTTGACTTGTTGCGCAGTTTTGCAGCGTCTTCATGCAGCTTGACTGTGCCGAGTGGAGTCTGGTAAGCGACTACATCGCTGATTGCTCCGTTTATAAATCCTACTCGATGGTCTGGGCCAAGCAAAATAACCTTTTTGAACTGCTTTTCGCTGAGAACAAGTGAAGCATGGGCTGCTGTAAACCCGGAGCATGGATATCCTGCATGTGGCATTATAAGAGCCTTTAGATATTTTTCTGGAGGAATCTTTATTTGAGTATTTTTAGCCTGTATAGTAAGATTATCAATGGTCTGGAGCAAATCAGACTGATTGGAAGGATAAAAAATTCCTGCAACAACTGGCCTGCGAACATCATCAGCAAGTGCACCCCCTATACTGAGGAGGCTGACCATGCACAAGGCCAATAGAAATTTAATAAAAGGATTGAATATCTGCTTCATGAAGCGACCCTGCCTGTAAACCTTAGAGGGTAAGGGTAAGGGACAAGAAAGTATATTAAATAAATACAATGAGCGAACAATACTGTCAAACTAAAACTTGTTAACCCGTATTTCTCATGAACAAATCATAAAGAAATTTATTATAAATTCCATAAACAAAGTGTTGAACAGCTTAGCAGGCAAAGATAGTTATAACTTTCAATAATACAATTATATTATGCATTGTTTTATGAGTTGTTCATGAGAAATGCGGGCTAACCGCGTTGCGCAACTTTCTTGCGAATGAAATCGAGTCCGAAAATCAGAGGAATGCCGAACCAGGCAAGGAAGTAAATCTCTATGGAAACCGGCCCTGTAGCAAGAACTTTTTGTGCCGGAGGAAAGTAAAGGACTGCCCAGGAAAATACAACCTGAATAATAATCCCGAAGAAAATCAGTTTATTCTTAAAGATACCCATATCCAGGCCTGAACGATAGATAAAACGTCGCCCTATAAGGTTTCCGATTTGCATGAGCAGAATGGTGGACAAAGCAATGCCTGTTGCGGAACGGTAAAGTGCGTTGTTTGAAGCAAGCTCCTGACCGTATTCCCATCCACCCTCCACAAGGACAAAGAAAAACAAAAAAATAGACCACAGAGCCTCAAGTAATCCAAGAAACAAATAGCTGTGTATAATTAGAGGACGTGTAAGAAGCCCCTCACTTCGCTCCCTTGGAGGCCGACGCATCTCCTCGGGATCGGGGGGTTCCTGCCCCAGCCCCATTGATGGAATGATATCCGTTCCCAGATCAATAGACAGTATTTGAATCACCGTAAGGGCCAAAGGAACTGGCAGCAAAATATAAATAAGATATGGTAGGATTTCAGGTCCATTGCTCACAAGCACATAATTGGTAAATTTCTTTATATTGCTGAAAATCGCTCGCCCCTCTTCAACTCCTGCTACAATAGAAGCAAAATTATCATCCAACAGGACGATCTGCGCCGACTCCCTGGCCACATCAGTGCCCTTTTTCCCCATAGCAATACCAACATCGGCTGCTTTGAGGGCCGGAGCATCGTTAACCCCATCGCCGGTCATGGCCACGACTTTGTCCATAGCCTTAAGGGCGGCTACGATTTTCATTTTTTGCTCAGGAGTCGTTCGCGCAAAAATCGAAACTCCCTTGCCCAGAGCCTCTATAAGCTGTTCCTGTGTGAACTGCTCCAGAACATCTCCCGTCAGGACTCCCGCCATATTCCGACCATCCACCACAATTCCGCTTTTCTGAGCAATGGCTAAAGCTGTATCAGGGTGGTCGCCGGTAATCATAATGACATCAATACCAG
>JAHIKR010000205.1 GCA_018897415.1 Pseudomonadota bacterium | reverse complement strand
TCGTGTAATAGTGGGTGGTATCGGCAAATCCGGAATAGTGGGCAGAAAGATCGTAGCCACCCTGAACAGCACAGGCACAAGATCAATATTTTTACATCCTGTTGAAGCCATGCACGGAGATCTTGGCATGGTATGTCAGGATGATATATTTCTTGCTCTTTCCTACAGCGGTGAAACCGATGAGCTTAATATCCTTTTGCCAAGCATACGCAATATAGGGTGCAAGGTTATAGCTTTTACAGGAAATATACATTCAACTCTTGCAAAAAACAGCGACATAGTAATCGATGTTAGTGTCGAAAAAGAAGCATGCCCTTTAGGCCTTGCACCTACTGCCAGCACAACCGCCATGCTTGCAATGGGGGATGCGCTTGCTGTTGTCCTTATCAATAAAAAACATTTTAAACCTAGTGATTTCAAAAAAATTCATCCAGGAGGCATATTGGGCCAGCGGCTTTCCAGTAAAGTTAAAGATATCATGTTAACAGGGAAGGCTGTACCAAAAGTTTTCGCCGGAACAAGCATGGAAGTTGCAATAGATGAAATAAATCGTCTTGAATTAGGAACGACTCTTGTTATAACGGAAGATAAAATCCTTACAGGCATAATAACCGATGGTGATATAAGACGCATTGTCGCAAAGAAAAAGAATATTTTTGAACTTACAGTCGAAGATGTTATGACAAAAAATCCACGAACAGTCGGCCCTGATTCTCCGGCTTACGATGCACTTAACATAATGGAACATTATCAGATAACCGTTCTCCCGATAACAAATTCCATTGGAAAGATTGAGGGTATTTTGCATCTCCACGACATATTAGGTAAAGGCGATTTCAAATTTAATGGGAAATAAAATAATCGAGGTTGGTTATGGATTATAATTCCATGGACACAGAAATAGAGGCTTTAGGAGAACCAAAAATATTATCACCTTTAGGAGGAGGGGAAAAGAGCTTAACAAGTCAATATTTCATTCCCGACAATACCAGGATATTAATTGACATAGAATCCAATAAACTTATCAAGATGGTCAAGGAAGGGGAAATACCCCCATCATTTGAAAAAGCAGGCCCCAGAAGCAAAATATTTTTTGATCCCAGCAAACTAAGGTGCGCAATTGTAACTTGCGGCGGTCTCTGCCCTGGTGTGAATGATATAATTCGTTCAATAGTTTTCGAGATTTACTACAGTTACGGAGTACAGAATATATATGGAATAAGATACGGCCTCCAGGGCTTTATTCCAAAATACGGCCATGATGTAATAAATCTTAAACCAGAATCTGTTGTAAATATACTTGAAATGGGTGGTTCCATCTTAGGGTCTTCAAGGGGAGCCCAATCAATAGAGGAAATTGTCAATACCCTTAAAAAAATGAACATAGGTATCCTTTTTATGATCGGGGGCGATGGAACACTTATGGCTGCAACCAAGATAACAGATGCTATAAAAAAAGGGGGATTGAAGATCAGTGTAGTTGGCATACCTAAAACAATAGATAATGATATATTCATGGTATCAAGGACTTTCGGTTTTGATACTGCTGTTGATATAGCGACACAGGCGATCAAGGGAGCTCATAATGAAGCAATAGGATATCCAAATGGAATAGGCCTTATTAAACTTATGGGAAGGTATTCCGGCTTTATAGCAGCCACAAGTGCTCTTGCCCAGCAAAATGTAAATTTTGTACTGATACCGGAAGTCGATTTTGATCTTGAAGGGCCAAAAGGTTTTCTAAATGTCCTTGAAAAGCGACTTCATCTCAGAAAACATGCAGTAATAGTGGTGGCTGAGGGGGCGGGTCAAAAGTTCTTTGAAACTGATAATAATGAACGTGATGAATCAGGAAACATCAGGCCCAGGGATATAGGCTGGTATTTAAAGGACAAAATAACATCCTATTTTGAATCCAGAAATATTAAAATATCACTTAAATATATTGATCCCAGTTATATGATAAGGAGTGTGCCTGCAAATGCAAATGACCATATATTTTGCAGTTTTTTGGGGCGCGATGCTGTCCATGCCGGTATGGCAGGAAAAACAAGGCTTTTAATCGGCCACTGGAATAACTATTTTGTTCATATCCCCATGAGTGCATCAGCCGGTAAGCGAAAAAAAATTGATCCAAACGGAAAATTATGGCTAAGTGTACTTCATGCAACAGGACAGGATTCATTTAAAAATGAGTAACCCTTATTTCTCATACCCAGGCTCAACTTGGGTCATAGTTAGTGACTGACCGAAAACCTCCCATTTTTCGTTTAGAAATTCGAAATCCGAAGCACGAAATACGAAACAATGACAAAAACACAAAGGTTCCAATGACAAAAATCACCAATTTCCAATTACTTAGTTTTGATCATTTTCTGATTTGGTATTCGGATTTGTTTCGTGTTTCGGATTTCGACCTGCCCGCAATGCCTGTGCTGGGATTCATCGCGGTCACGAAAAGTATACACTATGCCCAGATTATTATTCTGTCCATGATCATGTTGCATGGCAGGCGGGTATTCGGATTTTGCCTGAACATGACTTTTCGTTCAGGCAGTAAGCAACTTATATATCAGCGCCGCATGTTTACCTGCAGCGCCTTTATTTAATAATACAGCTTTTCTTGCCAATCGGCCTACAATATCTGCCTGCTCCGGATTTCCAAGATAGAATATTGCCTTTTCTGCCAGTTCACGACCGTCTTTAACCTGAATGCCGCCACCAGTTTTATCAAGCAACTCCTTTGCATCAAGAAAATCCTCCATTGAAGGCCCATAAAACACGGGCTTCCCCCAGACAGCTGCTTCAAGAATGTTTTGCCCGCCTAATGGAACCAGACTTCCTCCGCAAAAAACGACTGAAGCAATACTGTATGTATCCTGCAGATCTCCGATTGTGTCTAAAATAATCACGGACGCTGTCCGTAAACAATTCTTTTTATCAAGATCTGTTCTTAACTGGCATGAAAAACCTTTTTCTTTAAACATATCATTTATGTGCTTTGCTCTCTCTAAGTGCCTTGGAGCAATAATTAAAAGGGTTTCAGGGAAAAATTCAACAATCTTATGGTAAACTTCGAGGATAATTTTTTCTTCTGGGCTTCTTATGCTTCCTGCCAGGAAAACCGGTCTGTCTCCATATAAATTATAGAGACTCTTCATTTTTTTTATAATATGAGTATCAATGCAGTTTAATAATATATCATATTTTGCATTGCCGTTTATCTCTACTCTGTCCGAAGGAGCACCTATCATCTTTATCCTCTGCGCATCTTCTTCACGAATCATGCTGAAAGCATCTACGTGCTTTAGTGTCTCTCTCATTAAAGGTCGAATCTTTAGATATCTCTTAATCGTGCGGACAGAAATCCTGCCATTTACCAGAGCAGTCTTAATGCCCCTCCTGTGTGCTTCGATAAGCCAGTTCGGCCATATTTCTGTCTCAAGACACACCAGAATGTCGGGTTTTATTACAGTTAGAGCTTTTCGGGCAGAAGCAATAAAATCAATGGGTGCATATATACAGGTAGCAACTGATCGGAGTTTATTTCTGGCATATGCCTGCCCGTGTTCAGTCGTAGTTGAAAGGATTATTGCACTTTCAGGCATAAAAGAAATAAGCGACTCAATAATTGCACCAGCTACACTTACCTCTCCAACTGAAACCGCATGAATCCATATTCTAGGCGATCCTGAAATTCGACCAACAAGCTCAGGAGGATAAAAACCAAGACGCTGGTTTATGCTCTCTGTGTACCTACCGCTTATCCGGGAATAAAACCAGAAGGCAGGAAAGAGCGGCAGGAAAAGACCAGCGGTGAGCAGATTGTAAGCTGTATGAGCTATATTCATAGTAGTAAGTTCATGGTTGTCGGTTCATGGTTGTCGGTTCACGGTTGTCGGTTCATGGTTGTCGGTTCACGGTTGTCGGTTCATGGTTGTCGGTTGTCGGTTTAATGAACCATGCAACAACTGCAGCATTTTAACCGTGAACTGTGAACCGTGAACCGTTACTATTTCAGCTCAATGAATTTATTACCCTTAATTTTAAGAAGATAAAGATCTTTCCGAAGCTCCCCGTTATTATCAAATGAAGTAAGACCTGTCACCCCCTGAAAATTACTAAGTTTCATTAGCTCATTTTTCACTGCACTTCTGAATCGGACATCCGGCCGGCTGACTATCTGAAACAACATCATTGCGGTATCATAAGCCACAGCTTCTATGAAACCGGGCTTCTCCATGAAAGTCTTCTCAAAAGTCCTGACAAAATCTCTCACCTTTTCCGAAGAGCTTTCTGCAAAAAAAATATCCGGCATTATGGCATTCTGCACATATTGACGCGCCATTTTGATTAAAATGTCTGAACGCCATAGATTGGTACCAAAAAGATATACATTATCTACATCATAAAATGACAACTGGGGAATAATAAGTCCCGCTCTTTTCGGCGAGTCAGGAATAAAGATAGCATCAAAATCAACAATAGGCTCCGGCTCATCATTAAAAGGTTCGTCTTTTTCTCTATAATTTTCTTCATCCACTTTATCGATTTCTTCTTCCTCGTTTTCACCCTCAGCATCAATCTCGTTCTCAACTTCATCAAAATCATAGCTTTTATCTTCATCTTCAATCAGATCATCTGTATTTTTTAGATCCTCCGGCAATTCATAGTAAAGCCCCACAAGTTTCTTTATTGGATCAGCAAAATCAGTGCTATCAAGCTCGTAAGATTCAACTCCAACTACTTTCCCGTCATAAGCCATAACCTCATCCCAGAAAAGATTCATAAAGACTTTACCATAATTTTCATTGGGATAGAGGATTGCAAAATTTTTCAGCCCAAGCTCTTCAATTGCATAAGAAACAATTGTTTCAACCTGCATTTTGGGAGAAAAGAAATTTCTAAAAACATAATCTCCGATATCAGCAATATTATCTTTCTGAGTTATAGTAACTATAGGAATCCCCCTGTTTTGCGCTTCTAAAGCCGCAGTCTCAACAGTAAAAATTGGCCCAATAATAGCTGCAACATGCTCTTCAAATAACTCTTTTACAGCATTAGCAGCGACATCCGGGTCAGAACCTGTATCCTTTATTATTATTTTAATTGACTGCTGGTCGCCCTGAGAGCAGAATTGCCCGAGTGCAAGCTCAATTCCTTTTAATGCTTTGCAGCCAAAATCTTTGTACGAACCGCTAAGAGGAAGCAAACAACCTATGGTATAGCGACTGTATACAGACTTTGTGCTGAGTTCTTCTATAATATTTTTTGCCTTTACGGCACAATGATGCTCAGGAAACCTATCGACAAAATCAGAAAGCATTATTATAGCATCATCATATTGTTCCGCTTCAGCCCTTTTAAGACCGTATAGATACATGAGCATACCTGCAGGCGGTTTATATCCCATGTATTTTATAATGGACATAATATCTGCTTTATCAAGCTGTACGACCGCCTCCTTAAGTTTCTCAATAACAGCTTCTCTTTCGAGACCTTTCGATTTCTCATATGATAATATATAGAAATGTAAAGCATCCAACGGAGACCCGATTGCAATATAAGTATCGCCAACCAGAACATATGTTCTTAGAATGTGAATCCTGGATACAATTTCCCCCAGAACGCTATCGGCTCGCCTGATTAGTTCTTCGTATTTACCTTCATTATAAAATGTTTTCAGCCTTTCAACTCTTGCATCAGGCACAAAAGAGCTGTCAGGATATTCAATAATCAAACGTTTATAGCTATCACGTGCTTTTGCATAATCTCCAAGCGCTGTATAACTTGCCCCTATTTTCATGAGTGCAGCATCGGCAAGAGGTCTGTCAGGAAATCTGGAAAGGTACTCATTGTAAGCATTAAGGGCTTTCTCATATGATTCCACCTGATATAATTTCTCTGCTTTTGAAAACAACTCATCGTCAGGGGCAAGCTTGACAGGAACAGGCAAAAAAATATCTTTTAATCCGCACGAGCTTAAAAGCAGGACTGCAATTAAAACAAAATTTAAATTTATTTTTCTCATAACTTAAGTTTTTGATATTGGTAAAATGTTCGACAAGTATATTACTAATCTAACTTATTTCTGACAATCTACATTTTTTATGATATTATGTAAATATTATATTCAAGTTTCGCACCCTTTTATTTAGCAAATGTTCTAAAGAGGCATGGAGGATGAGAGTAAATGTTTTTTAAAAATAGCAAGTGCCTTAAAGCGCTACTGACAAGAGCAGGTATCAGATATTTTTTTGAAAAGCTAAATATGAACACTCGATTTCTGCCACGGCACCCCGCCCGCCTCGCCTGAGCGAGAGCGATGGCGGGCAGGCATACCCGCTCAATCTGTACGAAGCGAGACAT
>JAHIKR010000204.1 GCA_018897415.1 Pseudomonadota bacterium | reverse complement strand
GCATTTGAACAATTTGTTAAACCTTTGATTTGCAGGATGCTCGAACAGCCTGACAATGAACGAAAAAAAATAAAAGTAGAACTTACACGAAAAATTGCCTCAAAGCTTGGAGTAGAAGAATTCCTGCGCGTAAAGTTAGGTGTTGTTGGCGACAGGATTGTGGCGACTCCTTTGCCAAGAGGTGCCGGCTGTATAACCACCTTAACTAAGGCAGATGGGATTATTCGTATCCCAAATCATATAGAAGGGCTAAATAGTTTTGAAAAAGTTGATGCAGAACTCCTGCGCCCCATGTTTTATATAAAAAATACAATCGTCGCAGTTGGAAGTCATGACAACTCACTTGATATCCTGGCCGATCAGATAAGGTCAAAACACGGCGGTATCACACTTTCTTCAAGCAACGTCGGCAGCATGGGCGGATTGATGGCGATAAAAAAGGGAGTATGCCACCTTGCGGGATCACACCTTCTAAATGCTGAAGACGGATCTTATAACATATCATACATAAAAAAATATTTGCCCGATATCAGCATAAGGCTCGTCAATCTTGTATTCAGAGACCAAGGGTTAATTGTACCTCCCGGCAATCCAAAGAAAATACAAGGGATAGAAGATCTTAATCGTAATGATATTATGTTCATAAATAGGCAAGCCGGCTCGGGGACAAGAATTCTTCTTGATTACAGGTTGCGAGAGCTCGGCATCGAACACCTAAAAATAAGAGGATATGAAAATGAAGAGTATACACACATGTCTGTAGCAGTAGCAGTACTTAGCGGAGCAGCAGATTTCGGTCTGGGGATTTATGCTGCTGCAAAGGCACTTAATCTTGATTTTATTCCCGTTGTTACAGAACAGTATGACCTTGTAATCCCAAAAGAACATTTTGAGTCAAAAAATATCCGGATTCTGCTTGAAACCATAAACACCGCAAAATTTAAAAAGCGAGTTGAAGCTTTAGGTGGATATCATACTGAACGAACAGGCGAACTTATTGCGATCTTGGACTAAATGAAATACGAAGTAATAGACCATACGGCCGACTTCGGCATTCACGTTTTTGGAGCTGACGCAAAAGACCTTTTTGCTAACGCCGCATTTGCATTGTTTGATCTTATTACAGATATAGATGCGTTAAAAGGCTTAGATGAACATAAAGTTTTTGTAACGGGGGATGACTGGCCTGATATTATGGTAAACTGGCTGAGAGAGCTTTTATATCTCTGGACGTGCAAAGAAATGCTTGTTAAGACAATAGATATTTTTTATTTAAAAGAATTTGAACTTGCTGCGAGTGTAAGATTCGACCCTTATAATCCTGATCGTCACGAAATCAGAAATGAGATAAAGGCAGTAACATACCACCAGATTCAGGTTGAAAAGGGACCGCTTGGTTGGGAGTCGAAGATAATATTTGATGTTTAGGGCTTATTATGACAATCGAATTAAAAAAGATAGACGATTATCGATGGGAACTTCCTAAAACCGGTGGAATGCGTGTGCCGGGCATTATATATACAAGCGCTTCAATGCTTGAAACCATCAAACAGGAAGAATCTTTAAAGCAGGTTGCAAATGTTGCAACACTTCCCGGCATCTTAAAGGCATCGTTAGCTATGCCCGATATACACTGGGGCTATGGTTTTCCTATAGGCGGTGTTGCAGCATTTGACTGGGAAAATGGCATAATTTCGCCAGGCGGAGTAGGATATGATATTAACTGCGGTGTTCGCCTGGCAGCATCTTCCCTTGTTGAAAAGGACGTCAGGCCTAAGCTTGAAGAGCTTATAAATGCGCTTTATCAAAATATTCCCTCTGGAGTAGGTTCAACCGGCTTTATTAAACTTTCAATAGCTGAAGAAAAAAAAGTTCTTAAAGAAGGCAGTAGATGGGCTGTAAGGCATGGCTTTGGTGAAGACTCAGATGTTGAGCATACAGAAGATAAGGGATGTATGCACAATGCTGATCCTGAGACTGTAAGCCAAAGGGCGCTGGAAAGAGGACGAAAGCAGCTTGGCACTTTAGGCTCAGGGAATCATTTTCTTGAAATAGGCGTAGTGGAAAAGATCTTTGATAAAGTTTCTGCTCAAGCATTCGGTCTCTTTGAAGGGCAGGTTACATTGTTGCTTCATTCAGGTTCAAGGGGATTTGGATACCAGGTTTGTGACGACTTTCTCGCATTCATGACAAAACATGTCAAAAAACTAGGATTTGATCTGCCGGATCGGCAGCTTGCCTGCGCTATGATTCAGTCAGAAGAAGGTTTGCGCTACTACAATGCAATGGCCTGTGCTGCAAACTATGCATGGGCTAACAGGCAGATTATGCTGCACAGATCCCGTGAGGTTTTTTCAAGAGTTTTCGGTCTGGGGCCAACAGATCTTAGCATGAATTTGGTTTATGATGTATGTCATAATATAGCAAAAAAAGAATATCATATTGTGGATGGTAAAGAACGGGCAGTATGCGTACACAGAAAAGGCGCCACTCGATCCTTTCCAGCCGGACATGAGGGGCTCTGCGAAAAATACCGTAAAGTAGGGCAGCCAATACTTATTCCAGGGGATATGGGAACTGCTTCTTATGTGCTTGTTGGAACCAAAAAGGCAATGGAAGAAACCTTTGGGTCAACGTGTCATGGCGCCGGGCGGGTTTTAAGCAGACGAGCCGCTAAAAGAGCCAGCAAAGGCAGAGCTATAAACCGCGAACTTGAAGATAAAGGTATACTTGTTAGATGGACCGGCAGATCCACTCTGGCTGAAGAAATGCCCGAAGCCTATAAAGACATTTCCCAGGTAATTGACGTGGTTCATGGTGCAGGAATTTCAAAAAAGGTAGCAAAGTTAAGACCAATAGCTGTTTTGAAGGGATGAATAACGGTTCACGGTTCAAGGGTTCAAGGGTTCAAGGTTAAAAACCGACTAACCGTGAACCCTGAACCCTGAACCGTGAACCTAATACAGGAGTGTTAATCTGATATATGTTTTCAACGGAATCTTTCCAACAAGAATATGAAACCGATACAATAGACCTTGTAATAAAGAAACGCTGTTTCAGTTTCCTTGTTCCCAAATCACTTGATAGATTTCTTGATCCTGAAAATGTTTTCAATAATTTCCCTTTGTGGGCTAAAATCTGGGAGCCTTCGGTTGTTCTGGCAGATCATCTTGCTTCAATGCCTGTAAATCCGAAAAAGCGCTTTCTTGAAATAGGCAGCGGCCTTGGTTTAGTTGGGATAGTCGCCTCCTCATTCGGACATAAGGTGACCATGACGGAATATAACCATGATGCCCTGAACTTTGCAAAAGCCAATGCTCATATAAACAATTGTTCAAACCTGGAAATCATGGAACTTGACTGGAACAGACCTGAATTAGAAGGTACTTTCGACAGAATAATTGGATCTGAGGTAATATATATGGAAAAGAGCTTTTATCCAATTTTAAGGCTTTTTCGAACCTATCTGAAAGAAGATGGAGAAATACTGCTGGCAGAAAGGCCCAGGAGGTCAAGTATAGAATTTTTCAGGCAAATGAGCGAACGCTTTAACGTAAGAGCCCAAAAAAAAATCATCCGCAACGGTTCTGATGAGATCCGTGTTATGATGTGCAGGATGACATTTAAGCGTATTTGACGAGTTTATCAAATTATGGAACCACTTCAATCTGTAATGTTGGGCATAATTCAGGGGTTAACTGAGTTTTTGCCTGTCAGCAGTTCCGGGCACCTGGTTTTGCTTCAAAATTTATTAGGACTCAGAGAACCAGAGCTGTTATTTGATATAAGTCTTCATATTGGAACTTTAATAGCTATATTCATAGTATTTTACCAGGAAATTCGAAACATACTTCAAGCTATGTTACGTCTTCCAGCTTTAATTAAATCGTCAGGAAACTTGAAGTCGCTTTTTGCTAATAATGAAGAAATAAGAATTTCTGCTTTGATACTTGTTGGAAGTATTCCTACAGCCATTTTAGGAATCTTATTCCACAAAATCGCCGACCAAATCTTTGGAGCCGTTTGGATAGTAGGGGCGATGCTTTTAGTAACCGGCACGCTCCTTTGGTTTACAAGGCGAATGAGCATTGAAGGACGCCCTCTAATAAAAGTAAGTATTAGAGATGCTTTGATGATAGGACTGATACAAGGTATGGCCATAATGCCCGGAATATCAAGATCCGGAGCTACTATCTCTATGGCTCTTTTTCTCGGGATAAACCGTGAAATTGCAGGTCGTTATTCTTTTCTTTTATCAATTCCTGCAATACTGGGCGCAATGATGCTTAGTCTTAACTCAACCATTATCCAGACAGATATACCCGTAAGAATAATATTGCTGGGAACCGTTACCGCAGCAATTGTCGGTTATATAGCCTTGAAAATTTTGCTTCGCCTGGTTAAACAGGGGCGACTGCACTATTTTGCACCTTATTGCTGGTTACTTGGCGCTGTAACGCTGATCTGGAGCTTGTTATAGCTTGTTATAGAAAGGAAAATTCATGAATCCGGATATTTTTAGAGAATACGATATCAGAGGAATTGCCGGTAAGGACATGACAGAAGACGATGTAATACAAATAGGAAAAGGCGTCGGCACTTACCTTATACAGCATGGTTCTTCAAAGCTCACTGTTGGACGTGACTGCAGGAAAACCTCCGATCTGTATGCTGAAAAAATAACTGAGGGTCTTTTGTCAACCGGCTGCGATGTTATAGATATCGGGGTTTGTCCAACACCTGTCCTTTATTTTTCAATCATCCATCTCAAGCAAGAAGGCGGTGTTATGATCACTGCCAGCCATAATCCTCCCGAATATAACGGTTTCAAACTATGCATTGGCTTAGATTCCATTCACGGCAAGGATATCCGGAAAATACTTGACATCATTAATGAGAAAGCTTTTGCCGAGGGAAAAGGAGCATTATCATCCGCTGATGTTGTCACTCCTTACAAGGAATTTATCGATCAAAATATCTCTATATCCAAACCGCTAAAGATAGGGATTGATGCAGGTAACGGCACAGCCGGGGTAGTCGCAGTGCCAATCTTGAAAAGCCTTAACTGTGAAGTTCATGACATATATTGTGACATGGACGGTACTTTCCCTAACCACGAAGCCGATCCAACAGTAGAGGCAAATATGAAAGACCTTATTTCTCTTGTACGGGAAAAGGAGCTGGATTTAGGTATAGGTTATGATGGTGACGGCGACCGGATTGGTGTTATTGATGAAAAAGGAAACATCGTCTTTGGAGATCAGCTAATGATCATATTCTCCAGGGAAATCCTTTCCAGAAAACCTGGCGCTACTTTCATTTCAGAGGTAAAGTGTTCAAAAACAATGTATGATGACATAGAAAAAAACGGCGGCCGAGCCATTATGTGGAAAACCGGTCATTCTTTAATCAAAAAGAAAATGAAAGAGGAAAAAGCTGAACTGGCCGGCGAAATGAGCGGTCATATGTTTTTCGCCGACCGCTATCTTGGTTTTGACGATGCTATTTATGCATCCTGCAGGCTTCTTGAAATATTAGCCAATACCGGAAAGACAATATCAGATCTTTTATCTGATGTCCCCAAGACTTATTCAACACCGGAAATACGCGTCGAATGCCCGGACAATAAAAAATTTTCAGTAGTAAAAAAAGTAACGGAATATTTTAGAAAGCGATATAAAGTCATAGATATAGATGGTGTCCGGGTCCTGTTTGAAGATGGATGGGGACTTGTGCGGGCATCAAACACCCAGCCTGTTCTTGTACTTCGTTTCGAGGCCATGTCAGAAAAAAGACTCACAGAAATCAGGAATCTTATCGAATCTGTTCTGGATAAAATCCAAAAAGAGTAAACCCCTCCAACTCATCTCCGCCTTGAAAGGCGTGGTTTTCTAACGGGGTAAAAATTGACAACTTCGGATAAGAAAATTTTTGCCGTCCTGTTCTTCTCAATTTTCGTTTCAGTCACAGGGGTCGGCATAGTAGTCCCTCTTCTTCCTGTCTATGCTTATGAACTTGGCGCAAGTGGTTTGTACATTGGACTGGTATTCGGGGCATTTTCCCTTTCAAGAACATTTTTCCTCCCATATTTCGGCCGGCTCTCAGACAAAAAAGGCCGCAAACCATTAATTGTTGCGGGCCTTTTAGCTTATGCCCTGATTTCTATAGGCTTTATCTTTTCAAAAAATGTCGAAACACTTATTATAATCCGATTTATTCAGGGCATATCATCTGCAATGCTGATACCGGTTATTCAGGCATATGTGGGCGATATAACCCCTGAAGGCAGTGAAGGCCTGAGCATGGGAATGTTCAACATGTCTATGTTTTTCGGCCTGAGCATCGGGCCTTTAGCTGGAGGCATGATAAATGAACATTTCAGTCTTAATACCTCATTTCTATGTATGGGCATTCTTGCTTTTTTAGGCTTTTCTTTATGCATTTTTCTGCTTCCGCCGACAAAGTCTGAACGAGCTATCTCACGAAAAAAAGAGGTTGCATCATGGAAAAAGCTATTAAGAGACAAAGATTTGGCAGGTCTTTTTTTCTTCAGATTCGCATATGCAGCATGTGTAGGTGTAGTATGGGGTTTCTTGCCTGTTCTGGCGGATTCGGAATTTCATCTTTCCAGCTCTTATATTGGAATTCTTATAATGCTGGGGGTCTTTATAAGCGGTGTAATGCATACACCCATGGGCTACATGGCCGATAGATTCAACAAAAGAATTATGATCTTAATCGGAGGATTTATAATAGCTTTTGCAATTTTATTATTTAACTGGGCAGACGGCTTGGGGGATTTGTTTATAGCCAATGTACTTATTGGAATTGGAGGCGGTATTTCGATGCCGGCACTGATGGCTCTGGCTGTATTAAAAGGGAATACAACAAAAGCCATGGGATCTGTGATGGGCCTTATTGCAATGGCTCACAGCTCCGGGATGCTTACAGGCTCTCTTACCGCCGGCTTGATGATGGATATGTTTCAGCTCAGACATGCTTTTTCTTTTGGGTCGATAGTAATGATCCTTGGAACCGGACTATTCTTTTTTTATACGTATCACAGAAAGGAAAAAACTGCTTAAAACCGAATAGCATACACAATTGGCGCCCCCTTCTACCGAGTGAATGGCGTTGTTAACCTCCGATTATTTCGTTTAATCCCTCTATTATCAGATTTATTTCTTCGGGTTTAGCTACACTAATTTTCTTTCGAAGACGTTTTACAGATAAAGTACGAATTTGACTGATTTTAACCCAGGAACGTTTAGGAAGATTTGATTCTTGTAGTTCAAGAGTAAGGGGAAACCCAGCTCTTTGGGGTTGGCTCGTAATGGCGACGACAATTACTGTTCCCGATCGTTTGTTGAAAACTTCATGACTTAAAACCAAGACAGGCCGCTTACCGGCTTGCTCATGCCCAATCGTTGGATTGAGATCAGCCCAAATAATGTCGCCCCTTAGTATTCTGGCCATTCATCCATCTCCTCAGTAAAGCCTTCTTCAGCCATTTCTTGTTCAAATTTTGGATCTAGTTTTGCGCATTCCTGTGCCAATCGACTTCTTTCAATCCGCGCCAGTTTTTCCGCAACTGCTTCTTGAATAGCCCTGCTGCG
>JAHIKR010000203.1 GCA_018897415.1 Pseudomonadota bacterium | reverse complement strand
GCCAATCCCCCTTCGTAATTAAATAGAACTTAGGCTGTAGCTGTGAGTCCTATTGCCTCGGCGTATTTCAAGAAAGTCTCAACGCCGGCCACAACGACTCTGGCCTCAATAGCGAGAAGCTCAATGCCGACCAGGGAAACCCTGACCCATGCATCGACTACAACGCCCTTGTCGAGGATTCTATCGACAACCTCTACCAAACTTGAAGATGCTATTGCTTTTTCTACTGCCATGTAAATTCACCTCCTTTCCTTGTGATTTTACGAATGAATGCCTTCTGCGGCATTCGTTCTGTTCAGGGCCTGTTTGCACAAATGTACAAGTTCCCTGATATCAAACGGCTTATCTAAAAACGCAAAAGCTCCGGCTTTCAAGAAAACTTCCCGCTTATCCTTTAATGCGGAAATACCGATCACCTCAGCCTTGCATCCATTTGATCTCATTTGATTAATAACTGAAACACCACTCATATCGGGAAGAATGTAGTTGATAACGACTACTTTTATTTGATGATATTTATTATTAAGTATGCCTATGGCTTCTTTGCCGGTCGTAACTGCGTCAACGGTAAAACCAGCTTTTTCCAGTACATTTGCAATAGCCCAAAGCATTTCTTCTGAATCCTCTACAATGAGTACTTGTGAACCGCTTTCTTCCATTTAGGCCAATTCTTTTTCTGATTAACCACTCTACCAACAATAGCTACGTTTAACTGCCTACAATATGTTTATCTCTTATAAAGCACTTCTTATGCCAATAAAGGATATTTTTTCACATGCATTTGAATTCATAGCTAAATATAAGAGAAGTTGGATATGATATAAGGACAGGATAAAGTCAGTAGGTATGGCGTTGCCACCCCAATTGGTGCACGAGTGGGATAGTTAGTGGGCAGTGGTTAGTGGTCAGTGAACAGTGGATGGAAAAGTAGAACATGAGTACTGAGGTAAGATCATACAAGGATTTGATAATTTGGCAGAAAGGCAATCTCGCCAGCATACAGCCGAATTCAGACAATTTCTATACATCGCTATGGGATCTCTGGCCGCTAACCACTGCCCGCTGTTCACTGTCCACTGTTCACTGTCCACTGTTCACTGATCACTGTTCACTGATCACTGTTCACTGACCACTGTTCACTGTTCACTGACCACTGTTCACTGATCACTGTTGTTCAATTGATAGGTCTTAATCTTCCTAAGCAAAGTCTTATAATCAATGCCAAGCCTACGGGCTGCCTCACTTTTATTTCCTTTTGTTTCAGCTAACATCTCAGTTATTATCTTTTTTTCCAAAGTTTGAGAAATAGATTTAACTGTCTCTGAAAGAGATTTTTTCTCACCATATATTTTGTTGGAAAAAGCGGAATTTATTTCCGAAGTGTAAGGTATTACATTAGAAGTAAATGTAAGATGTTTGGGTTTAATTGAACTATTTTCCTCGCAGAGCAGAACGGCCTGGCGTATAATATTCCGCAATTCACGCACATTACCAGGCCATTGACATGAAACCAGTAATTGAAGAACCGCCTTAGAAATCCCGCCGCATTTTTTATCGAGTTCCAACTGGACTTCATTCATAAATTTCTTGGCAAGGTAGGGGATATCCTCTTTTCTTTCTCTGAGTGCAGGGACTTTAATGGAAAATTCCTTCAGTCGGAAATAGAGGTCGGACCGGAACTTTCCGGACTCTATATCTTTTTCCAGGGGCTGGTTTGTAGCTGCAATAACCCGGACCTGAATGGATTTAGCCTTCTTTGCTCCTAATCTCTGGATACAGCGCTCCTGCATTGCCCGGAGAATTTTTTGTTGCGCCTGATAGAGGAGATTGCCGATTTCATCTAAAAACAGAGTGCCTTTGTCCGCCAATTCAAACTGCCCGGGTTTGTCGGTGAAAGCTCCGGTAAAGGCTCCTTTCATATAGCCGAACAGTTCACTTTCAATAAGGTTTTCAGGAATTGCACCACAGTCCACTGCTATAAAAGGCCCTTTATTTACCACACTCAGATCGTGAATGGAGCGAGCAACAAGTTCCTTGCCCGTACCGCTTTCCCCTTCAATCAAAACAGTGAATGGTGTCGGAGCAACTTTTTCTATAAGCTTGACAAGTTCACTTATCCGGTCGCTATTACCCATAAGTTTGTAAAGGGATGCCCGTTCATTCAAGACATTTCTTAAACGCTCAACCTCCTGGACAAGTTCTTGCTGTTCCAGGGCGCGTTTAATTGCAAAAAGGAGGTCATTGTTATCTACGGGCTTTGTAACATAATCATACACACCAGTCTTCATAGCCTTCACAGCGGATTCTACCTCAGCATAGGCTGTGATCATGATAATCGGCAAAGCCGGAATAATTTTCTTTATATCTGCAGACACACTGATTCCATCCTGTCCCGGCATTCGGTAGTCTAATAAAATCAAATCAGGAACATATTTCTCCAGTAGCTTCAGCGCTTCTTCACCATTTTGCGCTTGAGTCACTTTGTATCCCCCTGCCCGAAGGACATTTCCAATTGCCCAGCGAAAATCATGATCGTCATCAACCACCAGTATATTTTTTTGTAATGAGGCTTGATTTTCAACAGACATTTTTTCTTACTCCCTTCATCTTGCGTAACTACTCAGGTTGTCTGGTTCACGGTTCACGGTTCACGGTTAAACTGATGAAAGAGAGGTTCGATTCTGATTTCATAGCTCTCTAACCCTGAACCGTGAACCCTGAACCTGAGTAAACGGTACACTTTTCGAGCCAATTCACGTGCCAGTTGCCATGCCCCTGCCCGCTCGCCGAGCTTGCGAGGCAGACGGGTCAATATCTTCAAACCGTTCAATCTT
>JAHIKR010000202.1 GCA_018897415.1 Pseudomonadota bacterium | reverse complement strand
TGGTATTCTCCCATAGGTCCCATCCGCCTTGAAAATGGATATATACTGGATCCTGAAGA
This sequence comes from Pseudomonadota bacterium, assembly GCA_018897415.1. Classification (GTDB taxonomy): domain Bacteria; phylum Desulfobacterota; class Desulfobacteria; order Desulfobacterales; family ETH-SRB1; genus B13-G4. The sequence continues at coordinate 2,360 of JAHIKR010000202.1, read as the reverse complement.
AGGAGAGGATACAGGTGGCCGCTGGGATTTTACAATGGGGGCAGCGTTTTAATTGAATTAATAGGAGGATAAAATGCAAACCGCAAAAATAGCTTCTGCTGCTGCAATCTTATTTTTGTTTTCACTTACTGTTTCATATGGTGCAGATGTTGCCAAGATTGGAGTGGTTGATTTTCAGAGAATCTTTGAAATATCGAGCGCAGGCAAATCAGCGAATGCAGAATTCAAAAGCCAGGGCGAAAAGATGGCGGCTGATCTCAAGAAAAAAGAAGGTGAATTAGAAGAATTAAAAAAGAGACTCGAACGCGAGGCCCTGGTTATGAGCGGAGAAATGCTCGAAGAAAAAGAACGTGAATTCAGAATTAAGATTAATGATTTTAAATCTCTTGAAAAAAAATACAAAGAAGAGCTCAGGGCTTTAAACAGCAGGCTTGTTAATCGTATAAAAAAAGACCTTTACGAACTAATCGAGGAAATCGGGAGAAAGGAAGGCTATCTCCTTATTATTGAAAAGCAGGATGCTGGCGTGGTGTATGCGCCTACATCAATAGATATAACAGACAAACTGATTCCGCAATACAATGAGAAGGTTGCACAGCAGGCTAAAAAAGACAAAAAATAAATGGATATATTATCATGAAAATATCCCTTAAAAAGATAGCCGAATTTGTCGGAGGCAGGTTTAAGGGCAATTCTGAAAAAATTATTGCCGGCATAGCCCCCTTTAATGAGGCGTCTTCCGACCATATAACTTTTGCTGATAATAAAAAATTATTAAAAAAAATAGATGAAACAAATGCAGGGGCTGTTATTGTTCCCTCGGGCTTTGAGGAATCTTCAAAAAACATAGTAATAGTTGATAATCCGCGCGTTGCTTTTGCAAAAATTATGGAACTATTCCATCCACCTTCCAGGCCTAACTATTCTAATAGTACTGACGGTATATGTTCAAATGCCTATATCGGCAATAATTTTGTATGCGGAGAAAATGTTTCCATCGCTCCTTTTGTTGTGATCGGTAATAATGTTGTGCTCGGAAATAATGTTATCCTGCATCCTAACGCAGTTATCGGAGATGACGTTGTTATCGGAGATGATGTATCAATATACCCCAATGTAACTGTACTTGAAAGATGCAGGATCGGGAACAGAGTTATAATTCATGCCGGATCAGTAATAGGAAGTGATGGTTATGGTTTTGCTCCTGATGGGGATAAATATTATAAAATCCCTCAGACAGGTATCGTTCAAATAGATGATGATGTTGAAATTGGAGCATGCAATACAATTGACAGGGCAACTTTTGGTAAGACCTGGATTCGCCAGGGAGTTAAGACAGACAATCTAGTGCAGATTGCCCACAATGTTACGGTAGGCGAAAACACTTTGCTCGTAGCACAAGTAGCAATTGCGGGAAGCGTAGTCATAGGCAAACATGCAACAATTGCAGGACAAGCAGGAATATCTGGCCATATAACAGTTGGTGATAATGTTACTGTCGGTCCCACGGCCGGTGTTGCAAAGTCTGTACCGGATAACCAGATCGTATCCGGAACACCTGCAATGCCCCACAAATTATGGCTGAGGGTGCAAAGAGTTATGCCTATGCTTCCCGAACTCAGCAAAAAAATATCTGAAATTGAAAAGAAATTAAATGAAATTGAGAATGAAACGACAGGAGGAAGATAATGAATAATGAATATGATATCCAAAAAATAATGAGTCTGCTTCCTCACCGCTATCCATTTCTTCTGGTTGATCGGATACTTGAGCTTGTACCTGATGAAAAGGTCGTCGCCCTCAAAAATGTTAGCATAAATGAACCGTTTTTCCAGGGGCATTTTCCTGGTTCTCCTATTATGCCTGGCGTACTTATAATAGAGGCTATGGCTCAGGCTGGCGGCGTACTGGTTTTTATATCTCTGCCAGAGGAAAGGCATGGTGCTCTTATATATTTTATGGGAATTGACAAAGTCAAATTCAGAAAGCCTGTTTTACCGGGCGACCAGCTTTTGCTTGAAATCAAAATACTAAAACAGCGAGCAAAGGCAGTTAAAATGTCAGGTACCGCATTTGTAGACAAAAAAATTGTTGCTGAAGCCGAATTTATGGCCACTATTGGAGAAAAAGTATGATACATCCAACTGCAATTATCGATTCAAAAGCTGAACTGGATTCCAATGTAGAAGTAGGTCCATATTCGATTATTGGAGAAAATGTTCTTATCGGAGCAGGAACAATTATAGGTCCCCATGTAGTAATTGAGCCCTATGTCACCATAGGACCAGAATGTCATATATTTCAATATGCAGCGATTGGCGCTATTCCTCAGTCATTAAAGTTTGAAGGCGAAAAAACCT
>JAHIKR010000201.1 GCA_018897415.1 Pseudomonadota bacterium | reverse complement strand
GTATAGGTTTAACTGCCGCGCGTATTAGTATGTTATCGCCGTTAGATATTCCGGCAAGTATTCCTCCGGAATTGTTTGTTGTAAAACCTTCAGGAGTTATGGGATCATTGTTTTCAGAGCCCAGCTTTGCAGCAGACCCAAAACCGGAGCCGATCTCGACTCCCTTTACTGCACCTATACTCATTATTGCCTTTGCCAGATCAGCATCAAGTTTGTCGAATACCGGATCACCCAAACCCTTTGGAACACCTTCCGCCTTTATTTCTACAATACCTCCTAATGAGTCGCCTTTCTTCTTTATACTTAAAACGCGTTTTTCCATTTTTTCAGCAGCATCCATATCCGGGCAGAAAAACATGTTTTTGTATATTACTTTTAGGTCGCGCTTTTCTGCCTTTATCCCGCCGAGTTCCACAGTGTAAGCATAAACTCTAACATTTTCCCTTTCCAGAAGATTCTTTGCAACCGCTCCTGCCGCTACTCTTGCTACAGTTTCTCTTGCAGATGCACGGCCGCCTCCTCGCCAGTCGCGTATGCCATATTTTGCCAGATATGTTATATCTCCATGCCCGGGACGAAAGAGATCTGCATAAGGCTCATAAGCCTTTGAATCAGCGTCCTTATTTTTAACCATAATCATAATAGGAGTGCCGGTTGTAAAGCCCTCAAATACGCCCGACATAATAATGGCTGAATCAGGTTCCTTTCGACTTGTACTCGCAACCGACATGCCAGGACGTCTGCGGTTCAGCATGGCCTGAATGATTTCCTCATCAAGATGAATCTTTGGAGGGCAACCATCAATTACAACGCCAACAGCTTCTCCATGTGATTCGCCCCATGTCGTTATTTTAAACATCTTTCCGAAAGTGTTTCCAGGCATCAGATAATCTCCAAATCCATATTATTAAGTTTTTTTTGTATGGTCAGACAAATATTCTCTATATCAATATTATCTGTATCGACAGAAAAGTCCATTGCCTTTTCATAAAAGGGGTTGCGGTATATAAGGGTTTCTTCGATCTCTTCCATAAGTCCTTTTGATGTTAAAGATGGACGTAAATCTTCCGTAGTTTCATCCTTCAAAATTCTATCCTTGACGGTTTCCGGGTTTGCCCTTAACCAGATGCTGACCCCGCTTTTTTTCATATTTTTTACATTTTCCTCATCAAGGATAGCTCCGCCTCCTGTTGCTATCACGTGTTTGTCAAGAGATCTCAATTTTTTTATTACAGCCTTTTCCTTTTTTCGAAATGATTCCCAGCCCTGTGTAGCCACAATTTCAGAAATAGTCATACCGTGTTCCTTAACAAGTTCAATATCCGCATCTATAAATGACCACCCGAGTATTTTAGCAAGAGATTTTCCCACGGAAGACTTTCCGGTACACCTGTATCCTATTAAATAGATATTCATCATTCGTGGTAACTACTCAGGTTATCTGGTTCACGGTTCACGGTTCACGGTTGGCTACTTTGCGCTTTTCATATTTTTTGAGATAGTTGATGAATCCACGAACAGCAGCACGTGTTCGTCTGGCCTGCTCGTAAACATCTTTGAATTCGTTGGGCGATATGTACTCTTCATCCAAAGCGACATAGAGTTCGCTCTGAACTTCCGTGCAAGACCGCTTGGCGTATCGCAAAAACCGGACAAACTCCGCATTTGTCTCGGAATCGAAACCTTCCGCAATATTATGCATCGATGATCCGGCAGCATCTTGTATCTGTCTCTTCAGCCCGTAGTCCTTCGCAAATTCCGGCTTCTTTGTCAGACGGTACACTTTTAGAGCCAATTCACGTGCCAGTTGCCATGCCTCAATATCTTCAAACCGTTCAATCTTCATCGCTCTCTAACCTTGAACCTTGAACCATTGAACCGTGAACCTGAGCAGTTATTATTCATAAAGCCTTTCAAAGACACTCCAGAATTCAGGAAAAGATTTTTCGACACATTTTTCATCTTTGATTTTGATGCCGGGCACAACAAGACCTGCAACAGCGAAACTCATGGCTATTCGATGATCATTGTATGTGTCAATTTCTGCTCCAACCGGCTTCCCGCCCTTTATAACCAAACCATTTTCAGTTGTATTTGCTTCAATTCCCATTTTTGATAGCTCTGTAGCCACAGAGCCTAAACGATCGCTTTCCTTTTCTCTTAAATGCGCAACATTTTTTATGACAGTTGTTCCTCTGGCAAAAGCTGCCACAACAGCAAGGGTAGGGACTATATCCGGCATGTTGGCCATATCAACCTCAATAGCTGAGAGCTTGTGGCCTTTCACAGCAATACCATCATTTTCATGAAAAACTTTGCAACCCATTTCTTCTAAAACATCTGCAAAACGCACATCGCCCTGGCTTGACTTTTTTGATATCCCTTTAACTTTTATCTTTGCACCGGTTATAGCAGCGGCAGCCCAGAAGTATCCAGCCTGGGAACAGTCCGGTTCAACATAATAATTACCTGCCTTGTATATTTGATTGCCGGGGACATTAAAGCTGCTGTATCCATCTCGTACAACTTTGACTCCAAGTTCTGTCATAATATCGACAGTCATATCAATGTATGGCTTTGAAACCGGCCCCCTGGTTACAGTTATTTCAAGGCCCTTATTAGTATATGGCGCCATTAGTAGCAAAGAAGAAAGATACTGACTGCTTATACTGCAATTAAGCGCTATATGACCGCCATTTATTTTACCGCCTTTTATTTTTACCGGAGGGCATCCATTGCCATTGACAGAGTATGCCTCGACACCTATCTGGCTCAAACCGTCTAAAAGATCCTGTATGGGTCTTTCAGACATACGCTTTGTGCCTGTAAGAGTATATATGCCATTACCGAGAGCGACGATTCCTGTTAAAAGGCGCATCGACGTTCCGGAATTCGCAAGATAGATTGGATCATTGCAGGGGTTAAGTGCTCCTTTAGTGCCATTAACTATAACTTTGTCATCGTATTCAGCTATCCTGACTCCTAATTGCTTTAGGGCGTTCAAAGTAAGTAAGGTGTCTTCACTTTTTAAGCAATTTGTTATATTGCAGACTCCATCTGAAAGAGCTGCTGCTATAAGAATTCTGTGGGTATAACTCTTTGATCCCGGAACTTCAATTTCACTGTTTTTTACTTTTTGTG
>JAHIKR010000200.1 GCA_018897415.1 Pseudomonadota bacterium | reverse complement strand
CAAACCTTTGACGGGGTTATAAAACAAAACCATGTCACCCAAACTTTAACCAATGCTGTTAAATCGAGTCGGGTCGCCCATGCAATCCTTTTTACCGGGCCAAGAGGAACCGGCAAAACCACTGTAGCACGAATATTGGCAAAGGCTATGAATTGCAAAGATGGCCCCACCCCGATCCCTTGCAATACATGCAGATCATGCCGTGAAATTACTTCAGGAAATGCAGTTGACGTGCTTGAAATTGACGGCGCATCGAACAACGGTGTTGAGCAAATTAGAAGTCTGCGTGAAAATATAAACTACATGCCGGCTCACAGCCCTTACAAGATATACATTATAGATGAAGTCCATATGCTGAGCATCTCTGCATTTAACGCTCTGTTAAAAACTTTAGAAGAGCCCCCAGCACATGTAATGTTTATTTTTGCAACTACAGAGCCCCATAAGATACCTATAACTATACTTTCCCGTTGCCAGCGGCACGACTTCAAACTCATTGATATCGAGTCAATTTCAAATCATATGAAGGATATATGCTCTAAAGAACATATCGATATGACTGAAGAAAGTCTGATGCTAATTGCCCGCGAAGCAGGGGGAAGCATTAGAGATGCCTTAAGCCTTCTTGACCAGATAATGGCCTGTTCAGAAGGAACTATTAACTACAAGAACGTATTAGACATTCTGGGAGTTGCCGACAGAAAAATAATTTTTGATATTTCAAATGCAATTTTACGAAAGGATATTCCAGAAGCTCTTAATGTAGTGGATGAAATTTATGACCGCGGATATGAAATAAAAAAATTTTATGCAGCCATTATTGAACATTTCAGAAATCTGCTTGTTGTAAAGATGGGTAGGAATATCAACAAACTGATAAATCTCCCTTCACATGAAATAGATTTAATGCAAGATCAGGTTCAGGATATTTCCGAAGCTTATTTAAACCAAATTTTTAATCTTCTCTTCAAAGAAGAAGCTTCAATAAGGCTTTCAGCTCAGCCAAAGTTGGCGCTTGAAATAGCCTTTATCCGGCTATCTCAGATAAAGCCTGCCTTGCCTATTGATTTGCTTATAGAAAAACTTGATAACTTAAAAAAAGACTTTTCGGAAATACATACCGACAATGAAGTTTCTGGATATGACGACACTGTCAACAATTATGAAAAGGATCTTAAAGGTGTTTCGGAAAAGCCAAATTATTCATATGGGTTAGATGAAGACAGCAGCTTTCCTTCTTATGACCCTGATGATAATCTTGAAATTACATGGAATAAACTCCTTGATATTTTTTCAAAAAAACATCCTTCTCTTGCTGCGAATATGGCTAAGTGTTCCTTGAAAAAGCTTACCAAACAAAATATTGAAATTGAGGTACATGGTAATGGTTATAATATAAATATGATAAAGCGTGATAAAAATGTTGCCGTCATAAAAGAAATATGCAGTAAGTTTTTTGGTAAAAAGATGAATCTGATCATAAAGGCTAAAAACAAACCAAAAAGGGGGGGAAATCAAAACAACAATTTGAAGCAGAAAGCATTGAGCCACCCTCTGGTAACAGATGTAATCGAAATTTTTAACGGAAAAGTTATTGATGTAAAAATTATATAACGGTTCACGGTTCCAGAATTTTGCACAGGAGGTATTTACTCATGAAAGGCATGGGAAACATGATGAAACAGGCTCAGAAGCTTCAGGCTAAGATGCTTAAACTGCAGGAAGAGCTAGCAGATAAAACCGTTGAAACAACTGCCGGTGGAGGTATGATTAAAGTTGTAGCAAATGGCAGGCAGCAGATCTTATCAATCCAAATAGAAAAGGAGGTCGTTGATCCTGATGATGTTGAAATGCTTCAGGATTTGATACTTGCTGCAGTAAATGACGCTCTTGTAAAATCACAGGAAATGGTTTCAGGAGAGATGAGCAAACTTGCCGGCGGTCTTAAAATACCTGGAATGTAATTTCAAATTAAGCGGGCATTTAATTATGAGTCACTATCCATTATCAATCATAAACCTGGTTAAAAATATTTCCCGGCTTCCGGGGATAGGAGAAAAGACTGCCGAACGCCTCACCATGCATATAATTCGTTCTCCGCTAAAAGAGGCTGAACAGCTTTCCCAGAGCATTCTGGAAACCAGAAAAAAAATAAGATTATGTTCCATCTGTTTTGGCCTGAGCGATAGCGATATCTGCAATATTTGCATCGACAGGACAAGAAATAGCTCATTATTGTGTGTGGTGGAACAGCCCGCTGACATGGTGGCTATCGAAAAGTCAGGGGCTTTTAAAGGAATTTATCATATCCTCCATGGCGCCATGTCTCCGATGGATGGCATAGGACCTGACGATATACGGATAAAGGAACTTTTATCAAGAATAAAAGATAATAATATAAAAGAGGTTATTCTTGCAACAAGCACCACGGTTGAAGGCGAAGCCACTGCCTCGTATATTGCTCAACGTTTAGAGAATTATCCAGTTAAAGTAACACGCATTGCTTCAGGAATACCGGTTGGTGGTGATCTTAAATACATTGACCAGATTACCATAAAAATAGCTATGGAAACACGACATGTCATTTAATACAATAAAACTCAAGTTTCGCCCCCTTTTTATTTATCAAATGTTTTAAATAGGCATAGAGGATGAGAATAAATGTTTTTTAAAAATAGCAAGTGTCTTAAAGCGCCACTGACAAGAGCAGGTATCAGATATTTTTTTGAAAAGCTAAATATGAACACTCGATTTCTGCCACGGCACCCCGCCCGCCTCGCCTGAGCGAGAGCGATGGCGGGCAGGCATACCCGCTCAATCTGTACGAAGCGAGACAT
>JAHIKR010000199.1 GCA_018897415.1 Pseudomonadota bacterium | reverse complement strand
CCTTGATCTATTGTCCTGACACAGGGTGCAATCACTGAGGCTCTGTCAACGCCGAGCTCAGACATATATCTTTTATATTTATCAATCTCATGTTCATTATGCTTCATCACAATGAAACCGGTTTCTATCTGAAGGGAAGAAGAACGTTCACGCTTTAAGCGTAAGGTTTCCTTAAGGTTGTTTATTGTACGGGCTAAATCACCGTTCACGCGATATATCTGATGGGTATCCTGAGTCATGCCACCTATCTGGAAGCTAACCCTGTCGAGCCCAGAATCGATCAAGCGACCCGGTTGAATGAATTCACCGTTGGTACACGAATCGACAAATGGGATACCGCTATCTTTGGCGTAGCGAATCATCTTATAAGCGTGTTTATTCAAAAAAGGTTCGCCCATAAAGTAAAACATGATGGTATTTGTGTGTCTCCCGATCTTTTGAATGATTTTCTTGAATTGATCCATGGTCATGGTCCTGCGTTCTCGCCCAAGAACACCGGCACCAGTTTCACAGACCGGACACTTAAGGTTGCAGATATTGGTTGGTTCTATTGTGATATTGATAGGCCTTCCCATAATAGTGGCTGATTTTTGGGCCATAGATAATGTTGACTTAATGTGATCTATACTGCCTCGACGTCGCCGCACTAATCCAGCCATGCAATACATGAAACCCAGCAGGCTGGAAAAGACAATACTATCGCTGGCATATATCCGGATTTTTTCTTTTAGATTCGACATGATATGGGAGGGGGAAACGGCAAAAACAACAAAAAAACTATCTCAAACTCAAAAGCATTTCTTCATAACACCTGTGTTTTACAACAGATGTCTTCGATATATCGTGCTTTTCAAATACGAGTGCTTGGGCCACTCTGCCCATTCGGTCGGCTTCATCTGGATAGTCAAGTAAATAGCTGACGGATTCTACCAGGCCATTGATATCATGCTCGGGAATTAAAAAACCTGTTTCATTATTGCGGACAAGTTCATGGTGCCATTCAACATCATAGGAAACAACGGGACGGCCGGCGGCGCAACTTTCGATAAGGCTGAAACCCGCCATTAAGCAGAGATTGACTGTTGAAGCACGCCGTAAATCAGCAATGATTTGAAGCGGTTGAAAACCTATCAATTTTATAATTCTGTTGAGGTTTCCATCTTCTGACAGCCCTTTTTTCAATGCTTCTTCCTTTTTGCCTCCCCCGGCGAAGACGAACAGAACGTCATCCCTTTGTCGGGACAGCCTTTTGGCAAGCAACAGGATGTCATCGATGTAGTTCTCATCTACCCAACGTCCTGCAAAGCTGATGATCCTTTTGGATCTCTCAATTCCGAAATAATCGTGGATGTCTGTCTGTGGGGGTATCCTGAAAGGGGTCATATCTATCCCGTGGGGAATGACCCTTATACTGTCCGGGTTAGCCCCGGCTTGTACTGCTTTGATGGCCAGGCTTTCCCTGATGGGCACGACCAGATTCGCCCGCGACAGAATCATACATTCAAGGTGTTTCGCAAGCTTTCGTGAGCCCAGGACGGTTATGGATATGCCTCGTCCCGCCAGGGCGTAGCATTTATCGTAGTCGGCATGAATGGAGATGCAAAAAGGGACCCCCGACAACCCGCTGCACGACCAGGCGATGAGTCCCGACCAATAAGGATCCGTGGCGCGAATGAGGTTGATGTGCTCCTTTTTTATCAGTCTTGCCACAGCGGTGATGGTTTTTATGAGATAGAAAGGCGCTTGCAGGAACTGTAAGAGACGGGAATTTGCGGCACCGGGTATGAGATCCAATCCAAATTCGTAAAGGACATGAGCATTGTTCAGCTTGATGATCTGGGTTTTGCTGGCTGCGATATGAACATGAACGACCTTTTCGAAAAAATCCCCTTCATCTCTTTTGATAATTCCATCCGGAGCTACTCCTTTCAGACACAAGGACTCATAATCGGCGAAAGCTATATATAGCATCCTGGCTGTCACGGAGATATCTCACGAACAAGGAGTTTAGCTGTGCAAAGCAAGAGAAGAATGCCATAGCCTGGCTGCAAATTATCCTGATACGAATTCGCTATCATACATTATAAAAAGATATTCTTATCAATTTGAAACATCTCATCAGATACGGCAGAACTTTGACTATCGGGCAGATATGCCAAGCCTGTAGTGTTGTCATTCACTAATGTCCCGTTTTGAAGGATCTATCGCAGGTATTGACTTCCTCCTCAGATACCTGTCGGAATTGCCCCGTATTTTACAGGGTGATCCATATGCTTTTCCCCCTGGGGGAATATCATTAATGACAAGGCTATTTGCCCCGATAATACAACCCTCACCGATAGTAATGCCTTTTACAATAACTGTATTGGATCCAATGTAGCAACGCGATTCAATTCTTGTCGGGGCATAATCGTATTTAGCTATACCACCGGAGATAGCCCATTTTACCGAGTCATGGGAATAAATTTGAACACCAGCTGAAATTGAGCAGTAATCACCAATTTCTAAACCGCCAGAACCATCGAGTATCGTAAACGGGCCGATCCATGTATGTTTGCCTACTTTCACATCTCCTATGACGACAGAACTATCATAAATACTTGTACCTTTACCAAATCCGAGCATACGAGCTTTTTCCCAACGATCAACAAAATATTCCCCAAAAGGAAGAGTACGATTGAATTTAGCATTTACAAAACTCTGCATATCCTTCCAAAGCGAAACTATTTTTCTATAAAAATTTAATTGGCGAGGATCTTCCGTCATAAAAGGCCTAAGGTTTATTCATTTGGATACTGTTTAAAAGCAACAATCGTTAATACCGAGTCTCTTTAGAGCGGAAATATCAATAGGCTCTTTTAAATAAGTTTTCTTGATTAACGATGAAATTTGCGGAGTTTTTCATATATTTGCTAAGTTAAATACTTTCTCAGCCACCACTCAAAATTTAGCAATGACCAGATGAATAACCTCCGGTTTTGTTTCCCCTCTAAATGCTCATTAATAAGATTCTGGACGGATGCCTTGTCCATATATTCGTAAATTCTCGCTCGATTAAAAAGCATGTG
>JAHIKR010000198.1 GCA_018897415.1 Pseudomonadota bacterium | reverse complement strand
CCTGATCATATCCGGATTCGCGCAGAGAGATATCTCGATAATGTCCGCCGACAGGCTGAAAAATTTTCTATCTCTGTCCCGCTTGCCTTTGCTGTTATTCATACTGAGTCATATTTCAATCCAAAAGCAACAAGCCCTGTGCCTGCATACGGGTTAATGCAGCTTGTCCCGAAATCCGGCGCCTGGGATGCTTACAAATATGTTTATGGTTATGGAAAGGAGCTTCCTCCTGATTATCTTTATGATTCAGATAATAATATAGAACTGGGCTGTGCTTACCTTGGACTTATAAAAAATCGCTATTTCAGAAAGGTGCGACATGCCGACAACGCTCTATACTGTGCAATTGCTTCATATAATACCGGAGCGGGGAACCTCAGCAGAGCTCTATGCGGAAATAAACAGCTTGGCTGTGCCGTTGATAAAGTCAATTCCATGAAACCTGACGAGCTTTATGTTTATCTTAGAAAAAATCTACATCATCAGGAAACACGGGATTATTTAAAAAGAGTTTCCGAACGTATGAAACTCTATAAAGAGTGGGAATAGGGTTTGTCCCAACCGCAAACATTGTAATAATCATTGAGAAACGCCGCCACATTAATAGAGCTTGAAAACGTACTCCATCTTCTTAATTACCGATGGAGCCTGCAGGCCCTCGCTCTATGGAAAGGAGACAAAGCTCCATTTGAGCCTTATCGAATTTATGAAGAATATGAAGATGTTATAAATCTCGATACGTTAGCGCATATTGAGAAAATTGAAAACAAGACAGCCAGAACACGCCTTAAACATGCGCTTATCGACCATTACCTTCAGCGCGAACTTCTACCCCATGAAACAGAGATGCGAACCTGGATGAAGGGCTCGGCGGCAATTGTTGACGGCGAAAAGATATATTTAAGAGATATTATCCCCTGGTGCCAGAAAGCAAGCGACTATTCAAAGAGACAGATTCTTCAAAAAGAAACCAGCCCGCTCTGTAAGTTTATAAAGCCATTTTTACTTAACTACTGGAATATTTTACTTGAAATCCTTAAAAATGATTTGGGGTTTTCAGATTATCTTGATTATTGCAGCCAGAAGAAGGGGATAGATTATCCTGGTTTTTATAAGATGTTGAAGAACATTCTTAAAGAAACCGATGAGCTGTATTTTACTGCAATGGAGCGTTGGGCCAGAGAAAGTTTCAGCCTGCCTCTTAACCAGCTTACCAGATTTGATGCCATCAACCTGCTGAGCTTAGGACAGTTTGACAAACTTTTTCCTGATAAAACAATGGAAAAATTGACCGGATTTTTTAATTGCTGGCAGATAGATATTAATAACACACCCGGCCTGAATTTGGAATTGGGAAGGGAAAAAGGGAAGAGTTCACAGGCTATGTGCTTCATGCTTCAGGTTCCTGAGGAAGTATACATTCTCATGCGGCCCGAAGGCGGATGGGTTGATCTGGAAACACTCTGGCATGAATTGGGACATGGTTTTTCAGCAGTGTTTACATCTTCCGGCCTTTCTATTGTTGATAAAGATATGGCAACTTCTCACAGTCTTTCTGAATCATTTGCTTTTCTCCTCCAGAATCTTTCCATGTCGCATATCTTTCTGGAGAAGTATCTGGGATTAAAGATAACTGATTCAAAGAATTTATATTATCATAAAGTCCTAAAGGATCTATCTGTATTCAGGCGATATGCTGCAAAATTTATAGTCGAATTTGAGATGTTTTCAAATGGCGATATTTCAGATGGAGAATTATATGCAGGAAAAATGGCTCAATATACCGGTTTTTACTATCAGCCTGAAAGCCATCTTTTTGATCTGGTCCCAGAGTTTTATTGTTTAGACTACATTCTTGCATGGATGGCAGAGGCTATAATGGAAGGTTATTTCAGTGAAAAATTAGGCCGCGACTGGATGTTTAAATCAGAGACTGGCAATATTTTGAAAAAATGGTGGGTTCAGGGTAACAAGAATGATATTTTTAAGTTTTTTGATAAAAATGGTCTTGGACAAATTACACCTGACAGACTAATTAGTAGATGGAATGAAGTTTTAAAATAACTTTTACAATTTCAAAGAGACTTTTTAGACAGGATTAACATGATATTCAGGATATTCAGGATATTTTTTGCCTTTCCTGAAGAAAGGCAAAAAGTGTCACCCCCCTCTTCGAGGGAACTAATTGGACTAATAGCGGCAAGAGTTTAGCTTAAAGATGGCAAAGTTTGGAAGCCAGGTTTCCTTTTCCCGCCTTTGGGCGTGATTGTACTTTTTCAGTCTCGTCTGGAGACTGAAAAAAATAAAAAGTCCAAAAAATCCTGTTTATCCTGTCAGAATTTTTTTCAAATTTTATTGAATGCTAACCTGTCTTGCGAAATTTCGGGCTAAGATTTTTCCGAGAATCGCACATTCTATGCCAAAAGGCAGATATCCTGCAAAGCCCAGAACCGGCATTTCAAAGATTTCGTATCTATGAACAAATGGAACGCTGTATATCCATTTTGCCAGGCTGAAATAGTTCCACATTTCCCAGAAACACCCGCAGAACAATGCTGCCAGAGCAGATGATATTACCAGACGCCAGTCTCCTACGGCAATATCCGAAAAAACATGATTTTCTCCTGACAGAATTTGAAGGGATACTATAACCAAAAGCGGTGATATCCACAGCAGTGGGAAAAGATAATCCGGCCAGATACCTATTAATGCTATCCCTGCACTGGATGCCATTAAAACAGACAGGGCTGTTGGCTTTGACTGAAAAATGCCGAAGGAAATTAAATTATTACATTTTTCAACCCATGAAAAACTTTGTATCCATTCGCGGGTTCCAAGTACGGCCGGTAAAACAGTGGAAAAAGATATTGTTGCATAAAGAAAATATTCCCAGGAGCTGAAATGCACGCCAGTATACTGCCAGTTTTGAACAAACCGGTTCAAATATTCAAAAAACCACCAGAAGGCCGCACTGACCAGGAAAAGCATAATAAAATATTTCGGACGATTGACAATCATGCAGTTTCCGGTTCGTTTATATGTAAGCGCATTTATGACAAGTATAAAGGAGAGCCATAAGGGTGTAAAAGTATGGGGCTGAAATCCTGCAAACCAGGGAAAACGAGTCCATGCAAGAATCCATGCGATAAAACCTGTGGTGAGCCCTATCCATCCCCACCAGGGGAAAGGATAGAGAATAGGTTTTGAATCTACATGTTTTTTCTTTCTTAAAATTTTTATGACTATCGGTATTATTAAAGCAAGAATAAATAAACTGTAACCAGAAAAGGCAATCCATGAAAAAGGCGCATGATCTATGTATTGTGTTTCAGGGGGAAATTCCAGATAGCGATTCACAGGAAGACCGGCAAGAATAACGCCAATAAAAGGGAGGCCCAGCAAAATTCCCGATAGTATGATTAGTTTAATCAGAAAGTTTTTCACAGGCACCTTATATATTGTTTAATCCATTACATCCCTAACTTCATCTATCAATTCCCTGTCTTTTTGAAATGTTGACTTATGATAACCTTCTCAAATATAATATTATAATTAGAGATAATAGAGCAAGGCAAATTTGCTTGTCAATCAATGGTTGTGCTATCAGATAGAAGGACTCAGAATGTCTAAAGATAAAGAATTGGTTTTGTCATCTTCAGAAGCAAAGGGAGGATTAGTAGTAGCTTCTGGAGCTGATTCACTGCTTAACAGGATACGTCCTGAGTGGCAAGCAAGGGGGCTTATTAATAGAACAAGACGTCTTCTTCCAATTGATCCTAGTAGCGCATGCCAGCGCTTATTAAATGCAACTATTTATGATCTAAGGCATAAAATAGTTGTCGCAGGTGTAGACCTTGCTAAAGAAGCAGCAGCTAGATTTAAATTACCTTCGATATCTCTAACTGAAGATATTACAGAAAATTATTCCACAGCAAGAATAATCGACCTTTCTTATCGGATGGGTATTCTGTCTAGGACGGAATGGAGAAAAATAAAAAGATGTTATGAGATACGTGGAGATCTGGAGCATGAAGACGATGAATATGAAGCAGATATTGATGACATAATATACATATTTAAAAACTGTGTAGAATTTGTTCTAAGCAAAGATCCCGTCGAGATAATCCGAGTTGCAGATATTAAAGAACTTGTAGATGCACCGAAAGCTGCAGTACTTACAAGCGAAATCTTAGAGGAATATGAACACGCACCAAATTCTCGGCAACGTGAAATCGGAGAGCATCTATTTAATACAGCACTAGACTCAAAGAAACCAGATATTGTAAGGCAAAATTCCGTTGAGCTTCTTCGGCAATTTAAGTCCATAACAAAAACACAAGTGCTCGTCGACATTGGTGAATTAATCCATGAAAGGTACAAACGAAAGCGTCTAGAGCTTGTTGTGGCGAAGGTGGCGTATGCGGCAGGGGTTTTTCCATACCTAAAACAAAAGAAAGTTCTTGATTTCTTCGAATGGATGTATGAGCGATTCCAAAAGTCAGGTTATCATTGGAAACAGTTTGATTCTCATGGAGAGCCATTAGATGATTTCGAAGATGTAGGTGGATTTATGCACTGCCCAAAACAGCCGCGTGAAAAATTGGTACTATGGATGACGCTGTGTTATTTAGGCGAACCAGGAGGTTATGGTGACTGGGGGAGGAGTCGTAAAGTATTTAACAGTGATGTTGCCGCTCCACGTATTAAGGGGTTATTTAAAAAACACGGCTCTATAATTGTTGCAGATTTAGAAAAAGCAAAGAAGCGTAAATTAGTAAAAGCTGCGGTCAATTTCAAGCCAATTGCAAGACGCTTGGAAACGCTTGAAGATTTAGTGTCCGATGAATAAGAGCATAACAAGGCAATTACACTCGGACGCTCCGCTTCGCTGCGCGCCGGTGAATTGCGGCGATAGCACGACCTCGAAATAAAAGGGGGATATTAATTTGGAAAGCAAACATAAAATACAAGGTCCAGCACTTCTCCTCGCTGGACCAGGTACTGGAAAAACTTACACGTTAGGGCTCAGACTGAAGTATCTAATCGTTGAAATGGATGTTCCTCCTGATAGCATCACTGTCATTACATTCACAGCTGAAGCAGCAAAAAATATGCGATCTCGAATATCAGATCCTGAGAAGGAAGCGCTCTTTCTGCCGTACACAAGGCAACCATCCAATATTCTTACAATGCATAGTCTCGGCTTCAAGATAATTCGGTCTTATCCTGATAAGGTCAACCTACAGGAGTCAATTAGACTTATTCCTGGTGATTTGGAAAAATCTATACTTCTTGGTGACGCTGCCCAATTATCTGGCCACGGACGATCACTCGGACAGGAAGTTGCTACTTGTCGACAATTCGGTGATTGTCAACCTGTAGATGAACCAAAATGTCAGGTTTGCGAAATATACAAACATATTTTACGCAAATGTTCCTCATTGGACTATGATGAGCAGATACTTCTTGCAGTCGAGCTACTTGAAAAACACCCCAAAATTCGTAATGAGTATCAACAATTCACTAGACATCTCCTTGTCGATGAATATCAAGATATCAATTCGGCACAATTCAAATTGATCCAGCTCCTAAGCGAGGGGCAGGAAGACGGTCTTTTTGTCGTTGGTGATGACGATCAGAGCATTTATAGCTGGAGAGGTGGTTCCCCTAAATTCATACGTGAATTTGCATCAAAAGTAATCCCTCTCAACAAATCATATCGTTGTCATAGCAATATCTTGGAAGGTTCACTTAAAGTTGTGGAGACTTTCGATTCTGATCGATTACAGAAAAACCCATTCGAATATATGGTTGAAGACGGTCCTAAGATTAAGGTGCATAATGCTCCTAGTGATAAGAAGGAAGCGATTATTGTAAGAAGTATTGTACAATCCGCACTTCCTTCCCAAGATGTTCTGATTTTAGTTCCTCAGCGACAATTCGCAGAATCTGTGGCTGAGGAACTTAGATCAAATCAAATAGGCTTTACTACACGAGCTAATGTTCCAGGAATTGGCTTGCCCCTCATATCAAGATTGAATGACTGGCTCACTAATCCAAGTGATAGTGTCGCATTTCGTCGATGTTTGGAATCGTTTATGGAACGGATTGACTCTCCAGTTCCAACAAAAAGAGCTAGGAAGGCAGAAAGAATACAAGAAAGAGAAGGTGCATTTTCTCAAATTGCCAGTCTATGGAAAAAAGTGCTGTCAGGTGAAGTAGATTCTCTATGGAGTTCACTTGAACAGGTACATGAAGATCACGATCTGTACACACCATTATGGGAGGCGTTTAGCCTACTACTCCAGCAATATCGAGAAAATGGTGATATTCGGGAGTTCTCAACAAGTTTGGCTACAACGCTATCTCCTTGGCGCGGGATTAAACCATTTTTGGGTGAGGTGACAGCATGGGTTGATTCTATCCGTTACTCTGGAATGGAGGGAGCGGACGCATCTGTTCGAATTATGACATTTCAGGGCGCAAAAGGGTTGGAGGCAAAGGTGGTTTGTGTACTCGGTCTTGAGGAGGGCATTATTCCACGTGGAGAAAGTGATATACCTGAGCAGAGTAGATTACTATTTGTTTCAATGTCACGATCAATCAACGAGCTACATCTTTTTCATGCCCGTGTTCGATCAAGCCAAGTTTTGATGCGTAACGCTTTTGCTGGAGGCAAACCGTCTGTGGAACCATCGAGATTCATTGAAGCGATTCCCGATGAGTATTCTGAGAAGGTTTATCATAGAGCCTGATCAACCGAAGGCGTGCTAACATTGGTTCCAGCCGATCCGAAAAAGCGGCCCACCGAACATGACATGAAACGGTCAAGCCGCGCCGCTTTTTCGGTCGGCTGAACCGCGGCGGGTTATGTGTTCAATAAAGGATAATAATAATGGCACTATCTAAATCAGATTTTAAGATTGCTACCTCATGTAGTAAAAAACTGATTTATAAAAAATTGTCATATGATACGCTAAATGATGAAAATGAATATATGGAAATGCTTGTACAAGGAGGACACATAGTTAGTAAGTATGCTCAACTAACATATCCCAATGGAATAGAAATAAAATCTGACACAATCAAAGATGCACTTGAGGAAACAAGGAGATTGATTGATCAAAACCAAAATATAACTTTATTCGAGGCAACATTTTTATCAAATGAGAAAATTATTAGGATAGATATTTTAGAAAAAAAAGATAAACTATTAAACTTAATTGAAGTGAAATCAAAATCCCATGACAGCGAGGATGATAATTATAACGCAAAAAGAAAACTTAAAGAATACATTGAAGATGTAGTATTTCAGACAATGGTTTTAAGAGAAGTATATCCTAATTATGAAATTCATTCTTATTTATTGTTACCAGACAAATCAAAGAGGACAACAATTGAAGGTTTAGCAGGTTGGTTCAGAGTAAATACGATGATTGATGAAAAATTTGAAATAGAAGAATTGCCAGCTCAAAGTACTGTTAAATTCAAAAAACCACTTGTAGAATTTAAGTTTGAGAATGATCCGAATAGGGATGAATATATCGACAACCTCCAAAAAGATAGTTTATTAACCCTAATGCCAGTGGACGAAGAAGTTGAAAACATGATGAATGAAATACAACAGCGTTCAGACATCTTTATCGATATACTCAATAATGGAATCAAACCTGAACATTATTCAATCATTAAAAATTGTAAAAACTGCGAATTCAATCTTGGAGCAGAAAAAGAAAAAAATGGTTTTCGTGAATGCTGGCAAGAGCTATCTGATACTGAACCAAATATTTTTGATTTATATTGTGGTGGTGCAATTGGCCATTATAAATCAGGTTGGTATTTTGACGAATTAATTTCTCAAGGAAAAGTCTCATTTTGGGATATTGATACTGACCGATTTAGAAACCGAAAAGGTGAATTTGGCTCAAGAGGTCAAAGGCAACTCATACAAGTTCAATATACAAAATCCAATTCTGAATGGATAAGCAGTGAGTTATCTGCCATATTAAACGACTTAAAATATCCGTTGCACTTTATTGACTTTGAAACTTACAAAGGTGCGATTCCTCATCACAAAGGTATGAGACCATATGAGCTAGTTGCATTTCAATGGAGTTGTCATACAGTTAATAGTCCTGAAAGTGAACCTGAACCTGTGCATTCAGAGTGGTTGAATTTGGATAATGTATTTCCAAATTTTCTTTTTGCAGAAGCCCTAATGAATGAAATTGGTACTACTGGGACTCCTTTAATGTGGACATCATTTGAGAACACTGTTCTCAGAGATATTTTAGGGCAGATGGACATATATGACTATTCAAACGATAATTTGAAAGAATGGCTGATTAATATCACATCAGATAAAGATCGTGAAGGCAGATTCGTAGACATGAATAAGATAACTTTAGATTGTTATTTCCAT
The DNA here is from genome assembly GCA_018897415.1 of Pseudomonadota bacterium. Lineage (GTDB taxonomy): Bacteria > Desulfobacterota > Desulfobacteria > Desulfobacterales > ETH-SRB1 > B13-G4. Next base: position 19,540 of record JAHIKR010000198.1, on the reverse strand, counting down.
CCTGATATGAAAGGTAAAACTTCTATTAAAAGTGTTTTACCTGCAATTTGGAAGAATAATTCGTATTTGCATTCAGTATTTTGGTTTAAAAAATATGCACCTGATTCAACTGATAATTTAAATCCCTATGATACACTAGAACCAATTGAAGGTTTTTTAGAATCTGATGAAGTAATAAAGGTTGGAACAGATGCAATGCGTGCTTATCACGATTTAATGTTTGGTCCCCTTTCAGGTAATAGTCAACGCAAAGAACAACTTAAAAAACTTCTTCTACAGTACTGTGAATTGGATACAATGGCAATGGTTATTATATGGAAATATTGGATCGATAAATGTATGTAATAGAAAAAGAACGCATAACAAAGCGTTTGCAGTGGATTATTAACGCGCACCACTAATTTCTAATTTTGAGAGTTTGGTCTAAAATCGTATAATCGGAAAGTTACTCTTGGCGCATAACCACTGAAACGCGACGTTGAGAAGCTTTCGCTCTTTACAATTGTATTCGATGGATAACGAATAAATATGGAAAAGTATCCTTTGGGATATGATGTTCTTGCAAGAGAATATTACGATCCTTTTCACAAAACTTGCCGGAATTTTGATTTAACTACAATAAAAGCGATCGAAAACAATCCGGTGTCTATCCCTGATCATGGGCTTGTATTGGAAGTTGGATGTGGCCGTGGGCGATGTATCGAATTCTTAGGTATTGAACCTACACGTGTTGTGCAATTAGACTATAGCACAAAAATGCTATCAATTGAGGACCGTGAGCCCAGCCTCCTAAGAATGCATGCAGATGCAACATCAGTCCCTATCTTTAAAGAACAGTTTTCTACTGTTATTGGATTTCTTGTTGACCCATTCATAGGCCTCAATTTCCTTAGTGAAGCATTTCGTCTTCTGACTCCTGGCGGTTTTTTATTTTTCACGACACCCACAGAAGAATGGGGGAAGCCTTTGCGTGATACGCTTGAAATGGAAGCATCTTTTTCCCGTTTTCTTACTAAGGATGGGGACACCGTAATGGTTGCTTCCACGCTTATTTCGGATGACCGCTTAAATGGGATGCTTCAACATTCAGGCTTTAGAAATATAAAAATCACGTCTCACTGCTTGCCTGAAGAAGCCGACCCTGTATCACCAGATATACAAAGGGTAGCAGATGAAAAAGGGATTTCTGTAAACGATCTTCCAATCATACACCTTATTGCTGCAGAAAAGCCATAGCGTAATTATGGGGACCATATGCTTACTAGATTGACAAAGGCTTTAGGTATTCGAACAAGACGGCAGTTTCGTTTAGCACTCCGTGCCGCTGCTATTATTATCGGCGCTGGTAGTGGATATGCAGTTGCCTTATTACTTACAAAATCACTCTTATGGTGGTCTGTTATTCCGTTCTTAATTCTTCTCTTCAGCACCGTTTTCGAGTTCATTTTAGCTGATCTTCTAACCGAACATCGCCACCCATTTGATACTGAAAAAAAACTTGATTTGTTAGAGCGCAAGCTTGGCGCTAGAGCGGTTCAAAGTATCTCTCAAAAACTCAAACGAATAATTAGAAACTTCAAAGCATGTGATCAATCAAAAATAAGTGGAACTGTCCATTTAGTAGTTGAGTTGGCGCCATCACCTGAAAGAAAGTTCCGGTATGGATTGCTGCAGCTTACAGACTATGTAGGCCCACGTGGAGGTGATAAAGGAAGAATAACCGATCTTGATCAGGGTATAATTGGACGATGCGCACGCACTGGCAGAATAGAACATGTTAATTTTGCTGATGAAGCAGAATATAGGAATAGGATGGTAGAGGAATTTGGTTTTTCTAAAGAGGAGGCGGAATCACATACTGCAATAGCTAGGTCTTATATTGCTATACCGATAATTACAGAGTCACGTATCGTAGGTGTTCTCTATTTTTTTTCTACCGAACCACAGGTGTTCCCCATCGCCGCCAGTGATTCGGACTTTATGGGAAATACACAGGATTTACTCGATGTACTAAGTACCGCATCTATTGTTTAAGTATATGGTAGCACAAAACATTCTAGGTTATCTAAAGCACCTAACATTTCGCTACCTGACTGCGGGGGCTGTGGCGTGATTCTGAAATTTTGTGGTTTATCAAAGTTTTATTTTGCTTACAAAGTTTGGTGGTAATCCTCCCCGCTGCAGGTGAGCTTTATGGGTTAGCGGACAAAAATTAAAATAATGAGGTGAAACCATGAGGGCTATATCTGATAATTTAATCCATTTTTTAGGGAGGCAATTTAAAGATGCCTAGAATGCCACCGAAATAAATAACCAGTTGAATTTTCAGGTATTTTTAAAAAAATAAAGATATTATTTTGAACCAACTCTCTATTTAAAATTATAAATATCATTTTTAACCTCTAATGGCAAAAACCGAATATTTCGTTGCAACTGTCTAACACATATGAGCCTTTCTGTGTCAACAGGCAATAAAAATTTAATGAGATAAAGCTTAAACTTTTCCCCTTCGCTTTTATTAACAATCAAACTCCCTGGCTTAAATTCAAAAACAAGTAATATATCTGCTACAAACACATATTGAGGATCTCTTATACAGCATAGCTGCCGGTTTGCCTCCATGCATTGATTTCATATACAATGCATGGCCAAGAACAAAAGTTATATTGTTATCTTCGCAGAAATCTGATACCCAGTACCATGAAAACATACATTCAACTGCAATTACAAGATCATCAAGAAATGTGGTAATTGCAATCATTAGCGCATCTGGCCTGGTTTTAATGTCCTTGTGAAATACGACTTCTCCCTCTGAATCCAGTATGCATACATACATTGATCTCGCATGAAGGTCGATGCCACAATAATACTTATGCTGTTTAGTATAGAATTTCATTGAGCCTTCTCCTTTGTTTTAATTATTGCCAAATTCTTTTTGCAGCATAATGTTATGCTGCTTCAAAGGAAAGGCTCAATGATTATCAATTCGCTCGTTTGGGACGCTTCACCGTTGCGCGGCTCGCGCCCCACAGCTCTGACGTTGGCCATAGGGATGTAAAAAATGAACACTTGGGAAGATTTAGAAAGAGATGCACAACTAGTCGAAAAAGCGACTAATGAACAAGCTCATGAAGTTGTTCAGTTACTTCAAGATGCTGTCGGATTATTTGCAGATGCATTTTCTGTTGCCAATAGCCCAGATACTTCCGATGCAACCATAGCGAAAATGAGTCTATTAAGCCATAATTTTAACACACTAAAATGTTCTGTAGACATAGCGCTTCGGGGTTATTATGTGCAATCTCTAAACCTTCTTCGAATTGTATATGAAAATTGGATCGCTTTTCACTACCTGTCAAAATGCCCCGATAAAGCTCATCTATGGCTGAGTCATAGCTTAAAAAAACAACCTCCTGGACATGCTGCTATGCTTAAAAAACTTGATGCGGATTTTAACCCGTTAAAAGGTAAAATGAGACAGTGGTATAGCACATTGTGCAGTTTCGCTCATACAGATCCGATTGGCTTATTACCTCAGATATCAACTGATTACATTCCCAACGAAACTTCTATCCATTTTGGCTCAACCTTTAAAAGCGATCTCTTCAAGACTTCAGCTTATACAATATGCTTATGGACTGGTGTAATGCTTTCAACCATCAGTTTATGGGTTCCCAAAACGAACCAATGGCATAATGAGATGACTAAGATCGAAGAAAGAATAATACGATTCATTGATCAAGAAAATAAGGCATTTAAGTCTGAGACAACTTAACTGGCCAACAAAGGCATTCACTCTGATCCCAGGTGATGCCCTGGCGAGGCCCCGTATCCGGGTTGAGAAAAGCGAGAAAATGGAATTTATCTTAGCGTTTGCAACAATCGTTGGATTCGTACTTGCGGTAGTTGTTTTGCTGTTTACTGAGCAATGCGCTGAACTCCGCTCGAATATCGCTTACCACATAGGCCGGCTCACAAAGCAAGCCAGTGCGAAAGTTCTTTCTGCATCACATAATATTAAACAATCCCAGCCTCACCATGAGGGAGATAAGTCTCAGTTCGTAAGGGATGCCACAATACCAGATGGTACTCGGGTAAAAGTGGGTCAGAAATTCCGGAAAGTTTGGGAAATTCAGAATATAGGTTTTGTCACGTGGGAGAATCGGTTTCTTCAAAGACAAGGTCCTCGTGATGGCCCAGGACGTCTAAAGTCCCCAGATCGTATTCGTATCCCGTATACACTCCCGGACGAATGTGCAAAGATAGCAGTAAATCTCGTAGCCCCAGAACTACCCGGTTCGTGTTACGCGGAATGGAAAATGGTAGATGAGAATGGTCGTATTTTGCTTCCCAGCCAAAAGCCTGTTTATGTAAGCGTTGATGTAATACAGTAAAAAAAGTAAGCTGCTGGGGCTAACGCCGCAAATGATATGAAGAATAAGTCAAATACTAAAAAATATCCTTTATCCATTCGTAATTGGCCTGAAGATGATCGACCCAGGGAAAAATTGCTTAAATTTGGAGAGCACAATTTGAGCAATGCTGAATTGCTGGCGATTGTAATCAGGACAGGAATGGCTGGCAAAAGTGCAATTGATCTTGGAAGAGAATTATTGAATAAGTTTAAATCATTGCGTGCGATGAGCGGCGTGGATATTTCTGAATTCAAAGAGATTGCAGGTTTGAAGGATGCTAAAGTCGCACAAATTAAGGCTACAATTGAATTGGGGCGGCGAATGATGAGCGAGGAAAAAGCATTTCATGGAGTGGTGAAATCGTCTGCTGATTTAGTTGAGTTTTTAACACCTTTAATGCGAGATTTAAAGAAAGAGTTGTTTAAAGTTATTTTGCTCGATAAGGGGAATCATATTTCGGAGGTGATTGATATTGATTTGGGAACTGTAGATCGTGTAAATCCATCAATTCGGGATATTTTATTGACGGCGTTGAAATACCAGGCGCCTGCAATTATTTTAGCGCATAATCATCCATCTGGGGATGTAGAACCAAGCAAGGCAGATAAAATTTTAACAAAAGATTTAGTCATTGCTGCTCGGGCTATGGAAATAAGAATTTTTGATCATGTGATAATTGGTGAAAATACATATTATAGTTTTGCTGATGATAGCTTAATTGAAGAGTATGAAATGGAAGCAATAAATTAAATATTATCTGGAGGCGAACCATTGTCTATACTATCGGAAAAAGAGCGACAAAGAATTGTTGAAATTTTGCAATCAGGCAAAGACCTGCCTTTGGATTACAAACATATCCTTTTCCCGCCTGAAAAAAAAGAATATGAACTTGTGTATGCGGGAAAAGAGCGTGAAGAAGATATTTTAGCAGATACAATGGCAGTTCCTTTACAACCCATAAAGACTTTTGGTAAAAACGGCGATGACTGGACAAATAAACTTATTTTTGGCGATAATTTACAAGTTATGAAATCTTTACTTGATGATCCCAATGTAAAAGGACGGGTGAAACTGATCTATATTGATCCGCCGTTTGCAACAAAACAGGAGTTTCGAGGCAGTCAGGATCAAAAGGCATATCAAGACAAAATCGTAGGGGCAAAATTCATTGAATTTTTAAGAAAAAGACTTGTTTTCCTTAAAGAATTACTTGCGGCCGATGGAAGCATTTATGTCCATTTAGATTGGAAAAAGGCGCATTATGCTAAAACAATTATGGATGAAATCTTTTTAGAGCAAAGATTTAGAAGAGAGATAATATGGACATTAAGTGGAGTAGCAGGATTTAAGAGTTTAGTTAATAGCTTTGTGCGTGGTCATGATACAATCTTTTATTACTCAAAGACTGAAAATGTCGTTTTTAACAAAGAATACTTACCTTATAATGAAAGCCAATTGAGACGATTCACAAAAAAAGATAAATACGGAAGACATTACAAACCAATAACTAAAACTAAAAGAATATATTTAGATGAAGCAAAAGGAGTTCCCATCTCTGATGTTTGGACAGATATTGCGAGTTTTCAAACTGTTGTAAATTCGCCTGAAATAACAAGTTACCCAACACAAAAACCAGAAAAATTAATTGAACGAATTATTAAGGCATCATCAAATGATGGAGATATAGTCTTAGATGCTTTTGCTGGCTCTGGAACCACATTAGCCGTTGCTGAAAAATTAGGACTCAGATGGATTGGGATTGATTGCGGTAAACTTGCTATTTACACCATGCAAAAACGCCTGCTCAATCTGAAAAGCGAAATAGGAAACAAAGGCAAAAAGTTAAAGCCCAAACCGTTCACCTTATATCATGCTGGTCTGTATGATTTTTCTAAATTAAAACAACTCCCGTGGAAAGACTGGCGTCTTTTTGCATTACACCTGTTCAATTGCAGGGATTCTAAACATACTGTTTCAGGAATTGAATTGGATGGTTACAGGGGACGGTCAGATGTGCTGGTGTTCAATTACCAGCAGGACGGCGGTGTCGTTTTGGATTACGGATTCATTGATGATCTTCATGCCATGCTTGGCTCAAAAGTTGGCAAACAGTTTTTTATCATTGCCCCTGCCGCCAGCGTCATGTTTTTAGAGGACTATATCGAAAAAGGCTCTGTGCGCTATTATATCCTGCGTATCCCTTATTCAATTATTAATGAATTGCACAATCGGGATTTTGAAGCCATCAAACAACCCATTGATGAAAGCCAGGTAAACGATACAGTGGATGCCGTTGGATTCGATTTTATCCGCGCACCCAAAGTTAACTGCAAATATTCTATGGAAAAGCCGAAAAATCAATTGGTTGAATATGCAGCTATTAAAATCAGCACCTTTAAAAGTGAAGCCATGCTTAAAGGGGCAAGTCAGTTGGAAAATAGGGAATCGCTATCCATGATTATGGTGGATTTCAATTATGATGGCGACATTTTCAATCTGGATAAGGTCTATTATGCCAGCGAAATCGAAAAAAACAGTTGGAAAGTGTATTTACCTGTGGAGGAAATTAAAGGTCAGATGATGATCATTTATCTTGATATTTATGGTAACGAGTATCGCGAAATTAAAGGAATAGAAGATTTTTCCAATTCAAAACAAATTCAGGCGGGGAGTAACTGATATGTTGGAACATCAACGAGTTCTCAACCAGGATCTTGTATTGCGTGTCAGTAAGAGTGTGGATCCGTCTGCTTTTGATATTAACAAATATGAAGGTTTTTTGGACGCATTGTGCGGTGAACGGGAATATCAGAAAGAAGCCATCAGAAATACGCTTTTATATTTGATGGGTGGAAATTATAATAATCTGTCTCAATTGGCAGAGGAAAATTACCATTCCAATGTAAATCTGCAAACAATGTATGGTTCCTTTGAGCAATATAAAAGGCATCTGCAATTTCCGAATAAACTATCCTGTTCACTTGATTTGGCAACAGGAACTGGTAAAAGTTATGTAATTTATGGTATTGCCCGCATTATGCTTGCAGAAGGTGTAGTAGATCATGTGCTGGTCGTTTGTCCGTCCACTACGATTGAAGACGGACTTATGGAAAAATTCAAATTGCTTTCAGGAGATGAAGCGTTGAGAAATTTGTTACCCGATGATGCTGCAATCAAAAATCCGCACATTATTAATGCTACTGAAAGCATTACAATGGGGACAATTTGTGTTGAGAATTGCCACGCTCTTTATGAACACGTAAAATCATCAATTCGTGAAAGTCTTGATGGAAAAGGCAAACGGACAATTGTGCTTAATGATGAGACTCATCATGTCTATAATCAAACAGGTAAGTCATTTAAAAAATGGAAAGAGTTTCTGATTGACGGTGAGTTTGGTTTTAAATATGTCGTTGGTTTGTCAGGCACTTGTTATATCGGTGATGAATATTTTACAGATGTAATCTCTCGCTATTCTTTGCGTGAAGCCATTGAAGAAGGTTTTGTGAAAATAATTGATTATGTCGCTGAGGACACATCGAACACGCAGGATGAAAAATTTCAAAAAATTTATGATAATCACATTGAGAATAAGAATACAAAATATCGTTTGTTAAAACCGCTTACGATTCTTATAACCAAAGATATCAGGGCTTGTAATAAATTAACGGATGATCTCATTCAATTCATTGCAGAAATGGAAGATATTTCTGAAGAAGATGCCAGCAAAAAGGTCTTGGAGGTTACATCTTCACCTAAACATAAAAATAATTTGCGAAAATTGGCTGATGTTGACAGAAAGGACAGCCCTGTTGAGTGGATCACTTCAGTAAGCATGCTAACCGAGGGATGGGATGTAAAAAATGTATTTCAGATTGTTCCCCACGAAGAAAGAGCATTTGCCAGTAAATTGCTTATCGCCCAGGTGCTTGGAAGAGGTTTGCGGATTCCTGAAGTTTATTTAGGGCAAAAACCTGTGGTTACTGTTTTCAACCACGATCGCTGGTCTGGCAGGATAAAGCATCTGGTTGATGAAGTTCTGGAGATTGAAAAACGTATTTACTCGTATCCAGTCGAAAAAGAACAGGATTTACATTTCAGCATACATAATATTGATTACGCTAAACTGACAGAAACGGAAGAATACAAACAAAAAAAAGAATATGAATTTACCAAGGGTTTTATTACACTGATTCGCCAGGCGCCAGCGTTAGAACGAGAAACGGAATATGTTCGTGCAACAACTGGTGAAAGCCGTAGAAAGAAAACACTGATCAAATATAAAATGTTTTCAATTGATGAAATTGCAGAACAATTGCAAAATCGTTTTAAATCTATTGATATGGAAACAGCCGAAACGGAAAATCCCACAAATTATTCTGACAAATATAACCTTCATTGGTTAAAAAAACTTATTACAAACTCTTTGCATCGTATTGGCGAAAAAGGCAATCAGGTCAGTGACGAAAACAGACAAAGGATATATCAGGCTTTCGGCGTTATTCATCGCCCTGCCGCTAAAGCGGTTCGTTACAAAATGTCTCCGAAAGCGCTTATAAAAATACATACTCGTGATAGAAATCGCAATAGCGTTGGTTTCGCTTCTATCAAAAGAGCCGAGGCTACCATATTTTGGGATGACTTATCAAAAAAATTAAGTGATGAGGAGAGCATTAATTTTTTAAATGAAATTGATGAAGATGAAACATTACCAAGGTCAGCAATGGAAAAAATTGACAATACCTATACCTTTAAAACTCCTTTAAACATTGTCATTGCCGATCATAAACCAGAACGACTATTTGTTCGAGATCTCATTAAGCATGAAAATTCAAAAGTAGTTGATAGTTGGTTAAAATCCACAGATCAGGATTTTTATCCTATCGAGTATTCGTGGAAAAAAGGCGAACATCCGAAACGTGGCCGTTTTAATCCTGACTTCTTTATCAAAATAAATAAAAATATTTTGGTAGTTGAAATCAAAGGTGATGAGGAAATACGTGCCCCGTCTGATGAAAATAAAGCCAAATACAAGGCAGCGAAAAAACATTTTGACACCTTGAATGAACAGCGTAGAAAATTGAAATATTATTTTAATTTTCTGACACCAGAAGATTATGACTATTATTTCGACCATTTGAGGGAGGGTAACTTAAATTTTAATTCAAAACTGGATGCGGAATTAGTTAAAAATGGTGTTTAAAAATTATGGGCTAATCGGGTAGCTGAGGGTTTTTCTCCCTCAGCCCCCACAACACCACGGCTTGCGGGTCCGCACCGGGCGTTTCACAAAGCTTATCGGGCCGTAGCCGGATAGTGAATATTCACCCAAAGTTCCTTAATGGAGATTAAGAGGTACTAAAGCGAGTCCTGAAATGAGATTAATCTGGTCCCCCTTAGCTATTGATAGAGCGTCGGAAATCGCTAATTACATTGCCAAAGACAAACCATCAGCTGCCTAAGAAGCATAAGCCTGAAAAACTACTGGGTGCCTTTGGGGGGTCGCAAAATGTCAACACAGCAATGGCACAAAATTATTTTTTCACACTCTCAAATAACTGCTGGAGATGAGAGTGAGCTGACGGATATGTTTAACAAAATATTCATGGAACTTGGGGCTCCACAAAATTTTGCTCTTTTCTCAGAAATTCCAAAATCCGGGCCGGATTTGATTCATTATCTATCTCCGGCAGAATCTAAAGATATGAGTAGTCTTATTAGAAAATATTCTGGCACACCTTGCGAAAAACCAGAAAATGTAAAATTAAGGCTATTGGTTGGTTATCAAAGTGTTGAAAAAAATATAGACAACCTCTAAAATTTTCAGTTTGGCCGTCAGTATATATTTTGTGCGCCTTCTAACCTTCTCCTAAAATTTCTTGAGTATCAATGATCTGTAATCTCCACCCCCTTCTTCTGCTTTATGACTCGTCCAGAAGGCCTCAGGATAATAGGTTGCTATGACCTGGCCACATTCGTCACACAAAATCATTGCGCCCAAGTCCCTGCCAAAATCGCTAAGCGTTGCATTTAAGTGACCATCTAAGAAAGGGATTAGCGTATGTTTTTCCCTTGCCATACGGGCGCAATCTACACAAAGATGCCGAAGGCTATTATTTTTATCCTTATTCCTGAATGCCACTATTCCATTCAACCCAAAACGCATCAAACTCATCTTAACTCTCCTTCCTTTTTAATTTTTATCTGTAGTTGAGTAAAAAAGCCCAAGAACCCCAGTGAGCCTTCGCATAACAAAGGCGAGCCAGTTATTACCACAATCAATGTTAAGTGTCAAAACATATTGATCAGTGTGCAAAAATTGCAAGAACTCCTTGTAGAAAAGCGCAGACAAATAAAAATAAATCCAGCCGCAAATAACTCTATTTTCAGTTTTTCCATAATTATTTATTCCTTAAATTTAAAAATAAACTTTCAAAATTCTTAATATAATGTATAGAATTATATATAGTGTCGAAAAATATGAAATAAACCGGCTGCGCTTGAGCTTCAGGTGTGATTTATTAAAGGAGGATAAATTTTGAGCGTTAAAATTATAATTAAAAGAATTGTTCCTGAAAACAAAATTAAAGATTTAATGCCTCTCTTAAAGCAACTCAGAATTATAGCCAATAATCAGCCTGGTTATATTTCCGGTGAAACCTTAAAAGGAATTGATGACCCCGCTAATTATATGGTCATTAGTACTTGGCGGTCCATAGAGGATTGGAAGAAATGGTCGCTTAGTAAAGAACGAACTGAAATTCAGAAAAATATTGATTCTTTGCTTGAAGATAAAACAGTGTGCGAAATCTACATTTACGCTTAGAAAGAGGTTAAGCCATGTCAAATAATAGAGTCAATAATTCAATTGATTTTGAAAAGGCTCTTAAAATCGGCCGTCCGCCAAACGTAGTAAAGCTTTTCCCCAATTCAAAAGCATTAATCGTTAGTGGAAAGTTTATAGACAGAGCTATGATTGCAAAGGGTAAAGCAATCGCAATGGCTGCTAATGGCAGAAATTATTTTGTGATACGGGGAGCCCTTAAAGCCGCTCAGCGGGCGAATGCGGCCATTATTATTGAAATCGCCAAGTCAGAAGGCGGTGCAACTGCCTATTGCGCAGTAAATTACTGGAACATTGCCAGCATGGTTGATACCATGTGTAATGAAATGAATATCACAATACCGGTAGCTTTACACGCAGATCACTATGGCATAAAAAAAGATGCGGATATTAAAGAGGCAAAAACAGAAATTCCTACGTTATTTGAAGCAGGAATCACATCTATTGCAATAGATGCTTCACACCTGCCGAATGACAAGAATCTTCTTGCAAACATAGAGTTAAGTCCACTTGTCCCTGAATGGGCTGGCCTTGAAACCGAAGTTGGTGAAATTAAAGGTAAAGAGGGCCTTTCAACAGTGGATGAAGCTCTGTTTCTCATACAGGGCCTGAATGCCAATAATATTTTCCCGGACTGGATAGCATTAAATAATGGAACAACCCATGGTATAGAAGCAAGCGATAAGGGAATTCAAGTGGGCTTGACTGCAGAAATCCATGAAGCATTAGCAAAATACAACATATCCGGTGCACAGCACGGAACATCTGGAAACAGCTCTGAGAAGTTGAGAGAGATAGCAGCTAAAACCAGAACCACTAAAGCAAATGTGGCTACAGCTCTTCAAATGATTTCATGGGGCTTAGAAGTTAATGATTACGGAAATGCCATACTTGATAATGATGGCAAGTTTATCAAGGTAAAAGGTGAGGGGGTTACAGAAAAGATATGGTCTGAAATGGTTGCCTATGCTGAATCAAAAGGACTTAAAGGAGGAAATTACAAAAAGCTTAACCTTCCGTTTGAAAACAGGCTCCTTGGACAGCCAAAAGAGATAAAGGAAAGGATGTCCAAACGAGTTGAAGAATTCATATATAATATGCTTGTAAATGTACTTAATGCACAGGATACAGCTCCTCTCGTTATAAGCTTCGTACTTGATTCTGGAACCTGCGATCCGGGCCCAAAAACAAAAAGACTTGAAGATCCAGTTGAATGGACACCGGAAAAGATTGCTAAAAAAGCAGAATCCATTATAACCGACAAAGGATCGAAGGGGAATTTTGACGATTAAGGTGCAGAAAAAATCTTTTTGTCATTTTTGTGGAGCAGGGCTTTCTGAAAAGCAATTGCAAGGAACTATCCGCCTTTTCTGCGAAAACTGCAATGAACCCATTTATGAAAACCCAGTGCCTGCTACCTGCCTTGTCGTAGTTGATAATAAGGAAAGAATATTGCTAGTCAAAAGAAGCATAGAGCCAAAAATTGGCTTCTGGTGTCTGCCAGGGGGGTTTATTGAGATTGGCGAGACGCCTGAACAGGCTGCTTTAAGAGAGCTAAAAGAAGAAACCAGCCTTTCAGGTAAAATCGGGATTCTTCTGGGCGTTACAACAAATATCAACCCAAAATATCATAGCGTTCTTATGGTCGGTTATCTTATAAAAAATTATAATGGCATCCTTAGATCAGGCGACGATGCATCTGATGCGGCTTATTTTAATTATGATGATCTGCCGGAAATTGCCTTTGAAAGCCATCTGAAATTCATCAGGATATATTATTCGGCCTATGCTTGTCGTTGAGCGGGCATGTTGAATGGAGCCCCATAAGCACTAACTTAAATAAAAAAGACATTAACAATTAACCATTAATTGTTGAATATTGATTATTAACTATGGCAAAAGGCGACGATATTCATGAGCGAACTGTGCAGAATAATAAGTGCAAGCGCGAAGACTTCTCAAGGACGAATGGAAAAATAATCAATAATCAATTGTTAATAATTAATTTTTAAGTTAGTGTTTATGGAATGGAACCCTGGATTATAAATCGGAAGATAAATATGTATATACCCTCTTATAAAGTACATAATGTTCTCAAAGTATTCAGCGAGCAGCTCACACAAAGTAAAATTTCTGAGCGAAAACCAACCATAAAAGGAATCAATAAATCAGCTGAAGGAAAACGCCAGGCAATCATCAAAAAAGTTGCTGATGAAATTTTTGACAGAATCACTCGCTCCGGTATTCATGAGGAGGTTGATAATAAGATTGCGGATCAACTGAAAGAAAACGGCTCTGAATATACTGAAGAAGAAAAAAATGAATTTGTTTTCAATACAATTGATGATAAAAATGAAAAGATTTCTGGCCGGCTTTTAATATCAGATGCCAGTGTATTGATCAAACAGCTCGAACAAATGGTTAAAAAAGCGGTAAATAAAAAAATGTGATCCTAATCCAAATACGACCAAAATGCTCACGAAGCGAGCAAAATTTATCTATTTTTTGTCCATCACCAGCTTTTTCGAACCTTTACACCACATGAATCCAGATATGACTTAATATCTGAAATAGTGTAGGTACCATAATGAACCATTGATGCAATAAGCGCCGCATCGGCTTTCCCTTTAGTCAGGACTTCGTTAAGATGCTCGGGTTTCCCGGCGCCCCCTGATGCGATTACAGGAATACTTACATTCTCTGAAATAATAGAAGTCAGTTTCAGCTCGTAACCATCCTGCGTTCCATCTGCATCTATAGAATTTAAACAAATCTCTCCTGCCCCAAGTTTTTGTGCTTTAATTGCCCACTCCAGCGCATCAATCCCCAGATACTCTCTTCCACCATTAATAACGATTTCGTAACCTGAAGGAATTTTTACACTCTCACCAACATACTTTACATCCATACCAAGGACTATGCACTGACTTCCAAAAGCTTCGGCTCCTTTAGATATAATTTCAGGGTTTTTAACTGCTGCTGAATTGACACTTACCTTTTCAGCCCCGGCCAAAAGTACATTTCTCATGTCATCTACGTTACGTATCCCTCCGCCTACTGAGAAAGGTATAAATATTGTCTCAGCCACACGTCTTACCACATCAATCATGATATTTCTTTTTTCGTGAGATGCAGTAATATCATAGAAAACAAGCTCGTCCGCACCAGCTTCATAATAGAAACGGGCCATCTCGACGGGATCTCCAATATCCACATTGTTTTTAAAACATATGCCTTTTGTTGTCTTTCCTTCACGAACATCAAGGCATGGTATTATGCGTTTACTTAACATGTTTTCTTCCTACAGCTAAAATCTCAACCTATAACCGCCCTAAAGATTAACTTGTATTCCACATGCAGAAATTCTTCAGCAAAGACAGTCCGGGCCTTCCGCTTTTTTCAGGATGGAACTGGGTGGCAATTATGTTATTGAATCCAATAACCGATGCAAAGGAAATCCCGTAATCTGTTGTGCCCAGAATATGTTCTGAATCGGTCGGATACGGATAGTATCCATGAACAAAGTAGAATTCATCATCCTCATTTAAACCCGAAAGAACCGGATGTTTTTTAATGTTTTTCAAGCCGTTCCACCCCATGTGAGGAATTTTTAACCGGCTGCCGTCTTTGGATTTAATATCCGGCGGAAAGGCCTTGACAAATCCATCTATTATTTTAAGACAGGCTGTTTCATTCTCTTCGCTATATTCCATTATTATTTGAGTGCCGAGGCATATACCAAGTATAGGCTTGCCGTCAATAACCGCCTGTTTTATAACTGAATCCAGTCCAAGACGTTTCAAGCTGTCCATAGCGGCGCCGGCAGCGCCGACTCCGGGAAATATTATCCGCTCCGAACCAGCTATTGTTTTTATGTCATTTGTAACAATGCACTTAAAACCTAAATATGAAACAGCCCGCTCCACACTTGCAAGGTTGCCCGCATCGTAGTCAATAATAGCAATCATAAAACTTAGCTCCGCAATTGGTCGAGCGGTCGAATGGGGAACTTGAAATGGATTATATAATTAGAGGATATAGTTAGCTTTGCTGCTTTTCTTCCAAGCCTTTTTTAATTCCTCAATTTTAGATACAAATTGATGTTTCATATCTTTAGGAATTACTTTGGCCATCTTTTCAGAAATAAATAAAACATGGGGAGAAAGCACAGAGTCTTTGACTATCGGTGCCCCCTTTGGAAGGAAGGAGGTAAGGACTATCAGCAAAATAGAAGCAATTAATGCTGCCTTAATTGTTCCAAATCCAGCTCCGCATATACGATCAACCCAGCCTAAAAAAGAAATATTTAGAATATACTTGATTACTACACCAATAATACTGATAATAATAAAAACTCCGCAAAAAACAATCAAAAAACTAACTATATAAAGGTACGATTTATCTGAAATCCATCCTGATAATGGTTTTGCAAATTCCATGTAATAGGTATAAGCTGCATAGAATCCTCCTAAAACACCAATTATCGAAGAAACTTCCTTGATAAACCCTCTAAAAAAACCCCTTATAAGGCAAAATCCAAAAATAATTACAATCAGAATATCAAACGTATTCATAGCGCCCCTTTAAAGTGAGCTCTTAATTGGCAGCAACAAAAAGACAACTATCTATTTTGACTCGCTTTTAAATACAAAGAATAGCCAAAAAACAATTGAACAGAAATTGTAATATGTATCAGATAGTTAAATTAACAAAGCGGATTTTATGAGTCAAGGTGTTTTTATTTGAAATTTTTAGCCATAAAATGTAGTTTGCATTATTTAAAAAAGTTATGATACGTTGCAAGATATAAATTTAAACTTAAGTTGAGCGATTTTTTGCGATGAAATGTGCTAACATCTTGATGCAGCAAGGTTTGCGAAAAGTGCAGGCATACCAGTGGATATGTCGAGACTTTTCGCAAGTCCTTGATGCGCAAGAGATTGGTGCAGGTCGAGCAAAAAATCGCTCAATTTAGGTTAAACATTGATTAAAATATGCTCCTACTTAAAACTAGTTAACAGGCGACATGGATGAAAGTTCAAGCAATAAGCAGATAAAACTGACTTTCTCTGATATAGATCTGGCAAAGCAGCTTTTCGGCGAACATAACGGTAATCTTCAAAAAATTGCAAAAGCAATAGACATAACGATTCACGCAAGAGGCAATACTGTTATTATTCAGGGCGACAGCATTGCAACGAAGCTGGCCAAAAATATACTTGACCAGCTTTATGGTCTTTTAAAGGAAAAATATCCTATTTATCCCAGAGATATCGATTATGCGGTAAAAGTTCTTTGTTCTGATGATAATAGCAAGCTTAAAGATATCTTTCTGGATAAAGTATTTATTACATCAAAAAAACACGCTATTACACCCAAAAATCGTGCGCAAAAAGAATATATTGATGCTATCCGCAATTATGATATGATTTTTGGAATAGGGCCTGCTGGAACAGGGAAAACATATTTGGCTATGGCTATGGCTGTTTCAGCTCTTTCAAAAGGACAGATACACCGAATAATTCTTACGAGGCCGGCAGTTGAGGCTGGTGAGACCCTAGGTTTTTTGCCCGGTGACCTGGCGGAAAAGGTTGATCCGTATCTAAGACCTCTTTATGATGCGCTTCACGATATGATGCGTTTTGAAAAGGTTTCTAATCTCATGCATCAAGGAGTCATAGAAGTAGCGCCCCTTGCTTTTATGCGTGGAAGAACTCTAAATGACGCTTTTATTATTTTAGATGAGGCGCAAAATACAACTTCTGAGCAGATGAAGATGTTCCTGACCCGAATAGGATTTAACTCCAAAACCGTAATAACCGGCGATATCACTCAGACAGATCTACCGGCTAATAAATCTTCCGGGCTTATAGAAACAAAAAATATTTTGCAGGGAATAGATGGAATAAAGTTTGTTTTTTTCTCAAAAACAGATGCGGTTAGGCATAAATTAGTTCAGGAAATTATCAGGGCGTACGAAGAACTGGAAGCAAGTAAAAAAAATGTTGATAGTTGAACATATATCTTTTATTATATAAATTATATACCACACAAATGTTTTATAGCCTATAATTTCCTTTCTGTATCTTTTTATTCATAAAAAATAAATCCCATATGCATATGAATATAGAACAAAATAATAAACCAATCGGCATTTTTTTTTGGTCAAGCAAATCTATTAGATGGTTCATTCTAATAGGTTTTACCATAATATTTACCATTATCCTTTATCCAACTCTTATTATAACAAAACATCCCTATAAGTTAGGAGATGTTGCTGAAAGAGATATTAAAGCGCCAAAAGATTTTCTCATTGAAGATGAAGAAGCTACAGAGGAAAACCGTAAAAAGGCCGCTGAAGAGGTTTTAACTGTTTACGATAACAATGCATCTCTTAGCATAAAACTTAGCCAGAATGTAAAACAAGCCTTTGCTGAACTCCGTGAGGTTTTCGAAGAAAACCAAGACAACGCTTCACCAAATAAAGAGATAAAATCGTTAAATGAACAATTCTGGGCGCTCAAAGAGAGTTTTGAGAAAAAAATCGGCTTCACGGTAAGCGATGATGAATATAAAATTCTTATAAAAGAAACGTTTTCAAGCAATATCGCTAATCTTATTTCCAAGATTCTGACAGAAATAATAAATAATGGAGTTGTAATTAACAAAGATATTCTTCTTAAAAAATCAGATAAAGGGATAATATTAAGGGATGTTGAAACAAAGACTGAAAAAGTCGTTTATAGTCTTAAGTCTTTTTATGGTCCTGACCAGGCAAAAACAATGGCAAGAATTATTGGTCAGCCCCTGCTCAAAGACACGAACTACAATTTAATTAACCTTATCGTAGATTTCGTCCAAAAGCTCGTCCAGCCAAATATAACTCTAAACACAAATGAAACCGAAGAACGAAAAAAAAGGGCTGTTGCAGAAATCAAGCCAATTCTTTACAAAATAAAAACAGGAGAAATGCTCCTCCGAGAAGGAGAAATAATTACCAAAGTTCAGCTTTTAAAGCTCAAAAATCTGCAGGCACAAACAAAAAAAGAACGTATCCTGGCAATAAGTATTGGGGCAGCAATGATAATGCTGTGCCTGCTTATTTTAACTTATATTCTTTACATTAATCATAATACCGGATTTGCACGTAATCATAATAAAAATCTAATGTTTATGGTCTGTACGCTTATAACCATTTTGTTGCTTGCCAGAGTATCTGCGCCACTGTCTGAAGCACTGACCCAAAATTCAACTTTTGCAATTTCTGCTTCATCAATTATTTTCAGCATTCCTATCGCCTCTGGTGCTATGATCATATGCTTGTTTCTTGGTCTTGAGATAGCAATACCCTTTGCCTTAGTGGCTGCTGCGTGTGTGGCAGTAATTTTTCAAAACAGATTTGAAATTTTTATCTATTTCTTGCTTAACAGCGCAATGGCCGCTTACTGGCTACAGAATTGCAGGGAACGCAAACTATTTATTAAGGCTGGATTAAAGATAGGATTACTAAATGTAGCTCTTTCAACTGCAATTGCTGTTTATATTTCAGGCTTTTTAGACTTCAAAATATTAGAAATCTGGGCTTTTGCCTTTATTGGTGGCATCGGAGCCGGAATCGTTACAGCAGGCATCGCTCCTCTTTTTGAAATAGCGTTTGGTTATACGACTGATATCTCGCTTCTAGAACTTGCAAATCTCGAAAGACCGATTCTTCGCCAGCTAATAATAGATGCTCCCGGCACCTACCATCATTCTGTTGTTGTGGGCAACATGGTCGAAGCTGCGGCTGCTGAAATTGGTGCAAACCCTTTGCTTGCTAAAGCTTGTGGCTATTATCATGATATCGGCAAAATAAAGAAGCCTTTATATTTTATCGAAAACCAGAAAAATGGCAAAAACAAACATGATAAACTTGCTCCTTCCATGTCAAAACATATATTAGTTGCTCATATAAAAGACGGCGTTGAGATGGCAAAACAAAATAAACTTGGCCAAGTCATAATCGACACTATCAGGCAACATCATGGTACAAGCCTAATCACCTACTTTTACGAAAAAGCAAAGAAACAAAAGGGGGAAGATGCTGTAAAGATCGACGATTTCAGATACCCCGGTCCAAAACCTCAGACAAAGGAAGCAGCGCTTGTCATGCTTGCAGATGTTGTTGAAGCTGCCTCAAGAACTCTCGATAATCCCACGCCATCAAGGATTCAGGGCCTTGTGCAAAATCTTATAAACAAAATTTTTTCTGATGGGCAGATTGATAACTGCGAATTAACAT
>JAHIKR010000197.1 GCA_018897415.1 Pseudomonadota bacterium | reverse complement strand
TGGAAATGTATTTAGCTTTTTGATGAATCATGATGGTCTTTCATTTTTTGAGACGGCAAAAATGCTTGCCAATAGATGTGGTATTGAGATTCCGGTTCAGACAATGTCGCCAGAGCAAAAAAGGCGGATTAGCGAAAGAGAAAGCTTGCTTGCTGTAAATAAACAGGCGATGGATTTTTTTAAACATAGTCTTTTAAGTGATGCTGAAGGGAAAATAGCTTTAGAATATCTCAAGAAACGTGGGATTAGAGAAGATACTATTAATAGATTTAATCTGGGGTTTGCTCCTGCAGGCTGGGACAATCTTATAAATTATTTTTCAAAAAAAAACATATCGCAAGAACTTGTTGAAAAATCCGGGTTGATTATTAAAAGGAAGAGTAAAAACGGCTATTATGATCGTTTCAGAAATCGTATAATATTTCCGATTTTCGATGTCAGCAAGCAGGTGTTAGGTTTTGGGGGACGTGTAATGGATGATTCCCTGCCTAAATATCTGAATTCTCCCGAGACATCTGTTTACAACAAGAGCCGATCTCTTTATGGATTGCACATTGCAAAAGAGAGCTGCAGAGCAAGTGAAACGGTTTACATTGTCGAAGGATATTTTGACCTATTATCATTACATCAGCATGGAATTGCGAACTCCGTAGCAACCCTTGGAACTTCGCTAACTCAGGGGCATGTCCAGATTCTTAAAGGATTTGTTGGTAAAGATGGCAGATTTATTCTGGTTTATGATTCCGATGCAGCCGGCATTAAGGCAGCAGAGCGAAGCATAAAGGTTTTCGATAAAGGATATGTTAATGCACGAATTCTTGTGTTGCCCGAAGGATATGATCCTGACTCATATCTTTTTGAATTTGGGTATAAATCCTTTATGGATGCTGTTTCACAGGCCCAAGGTATAATTCTTTTTCTTATTGAGTCTGCTGTAAAAAAGTACGGGCTTTCCATTGAAGGGAAAATTCGTATCATATCGGATCTGAAACAGCCCTTGGCTCATATTAATGATAGCGTTGAAAGATCTTTATACATCAAAAAGCTTGCAGAAATTATAGGAATTGATGAAGCAGCACTTATTGGAAAAGTGAGGACAGTATTTGGCAATAAAAGCATCAAACCGAATAAAGAGTTGTCAGACAAAAAACAGGATGAAAATCTGCCGGCAAAGGGGGACAGGCTCGAAAGAAAGATTATTGCAATGATGCTTCAATTCCCCGAAATATTACCCGAAATTATTACACGCAATATACTCGATCGTTTCGAAGATAAATCTTTAAGCTTAATCGGTCAACTAGTTCTAAAGCAGCGGGACAGAAAGGGCCTTCGGGATAAATTGCATGATGTGAGCACTCGGGGCAATGGACTGGTATCTGATATCATTAACAGCATTGACGACAGGGAAGAAAGAAGTATTGTTGCCTCTTTGTCGATTGGTGAAGATCAGTGGAGCCGTGAAGGCTGTCTCAAGTTGTTATCGCAATTTGAGTCAATCAGAAACCGTCAAGAAAAAACTTTGTTGCGGAAGATAAAGGCAGCAGAGGAGTCTAATGACCATGAGCTGCTTTTAGAATTGTTAAAGAAAAAGCAAATTCAGGTCAGTAAAGACCCTAAATTAAACCTAAGTTGAGCGCTTTTTTGCGAAGAAATGTGCCAAGATATTGATGCAGCAAGGTTTGCGAAAAGCGTAGGCACACCAATGGATATGTCGAGACTTTTCGCAAGTCCTTGATGCGCAAAAGATTGGTGCAGGTAGAGTAAAAAATCGCTCAATTTAGGTTAAGCTAAAAGTTTTGTAATAATAATTCTGGAGTCATTAGGAGGCTGAAATATATGGCAACTAAATCCGCTGCAAAACGGAAAAATGCAAAGAAGGTCAATAAACAAGAATTGAACAAACTGATTGCAAAAGGTAAAAAGCAAGGTTCTTTAACTTATGACGAGATTAACAAGGTATTTCCAGAAGATATGTTATCTTCTGATCAATTTGATGAAACTCTAATGATGTTTGACGATCTTGATATTGATATCGTGGATGGAAAGAAATACAATGTAGCGGATAACCAAGTAGAGCCAAAAGAAAAATTCGATCAAAGTGAGGAAGTTTCTGTTGATGATTTTGGTACAGTAACTGATCCTGTTAAGATGTATTTACGTGAGATGGGGCTTGTTACCCTCTTAAGCAGAGAAGGAGAGGTTGTAATAGCCAAGGAGATTGAGGCCGGCGAACAGGCCGTTTTAAGGGCGCTTATAGATATCACGACTGGAGTAGAATGTATTTTAGATTTAGGGAAACATATTGAAAGTGGCAAGCTTCGTCCAAAACATGTGTTAAGAGATGTTGACGAAGGAGATACATATGTTGATGAAGTACTACAGATTGAGAGGTTTTTAAGCACCATTCGTTCGATTGCACAGATTGACGAAGAAAATAAAGCATACAGGGAAGAACTATTTTCGTCAAAATTAACCCTATCTGAACAGCGTCGCATCAGAAACCGTATAACTCGAAGAAATAATAAAATATTCGACTTATTAAAAAATTGGCGTCTAGAAGGGAAAGTAATAAATAAGATTGAGAATATTATAAGGGGCCAGATAGAATGGTTCGATTCTACGAGTAAAATGATTTCTATGTATGCAGATACAGTTGATGTGTCAGTTACGGAATTTCGCGCTAATTTAAAGACAGAGAAAAAATTTGTTAAATGGATTAACCGCAGTTGTGATTTGACAAAGGAGGAGAGGACTTTACTTTTTGTGGAACTTAAGAAGATCTATGAAAAGATAGAAGAAAAAGAATATGCCATAAAGGCTAACAGCCGGACTTTAAAAAGAATTATGTCGAGTGTTGACGAAGGACATACAATAGCTAAAGCAGCCAAGAGAGAGTTGACCAGAGCGAATTTACGGCTGGTTGTTAGCATCGCAAAAAAATATACAAATAGAGGTCTTCAGTTTCTTGATTTGATTCAGGAAGGCAATATAGGTCTTATGAAAGCAGTGGATAAATTTGAATACCGCCGTGGCTATAAATTCAGCACTTATGCAACATGGTGGATAAGGCAGGCCATAACCAGGGCAATTGCTGATCAAGCGAGGACCATTCGTATTCCAGTTCATATGATCGAAACTATTAATAAGTTAATCCGTACATCCAGATACTTGGTGCAGGAACTTGGGCGTGAGCCAAAGCCAGAGGAGATAGCGAATAAAATGGAGATTCCTATTGATAAGGTCCGCAAGGTATTAAAGATTGCACGAGAACCCATTTCACTGGAGACCCCTATCGGCGAAGAAGAAGACAGCCATCTCGGTGATTTTATTGAGGATAAAAAATTCATGCTTCCTTCAGATGCTGCTGTAAGTCTGAATCTCGCGGAACAGACAAGAAAAGTTCTTGCGACATTAACTCCGAGAGAAGAAAAGGTTTTACGTATGCGATTTGGAATAGGTGAGAAAGCAGATCATACTCTTGAGGAGGTCGGGCAGGATTTTGCGGTAACACGAGAAAGAATCAGGCAGATAGAGGCAAAGGCTTTGAGAAAACTAAGGCATCCAACTAGAAGCCGTAAATTGAAAAGTTTTATCGAAACCTAATACTTGACAAAAAGTTTCCATAAAGTTAGTGAATCAAATTCTAACTTAATTTGCGGGCCCATAGCTCAGCTGGCAGAGCCACCGGCTCATAACCGGTCGGTCCCTGGTTCGAACCCAGGTGGGCCCATTTCTTGAGACCCTTGAAAAATGTTCAATTTTGTTCGAGTTCAAGGAGGACGAAAATTTTAACCGGAGGAATGCATTGAGTATTTTGAGGATTAAAATTTGAGTCAGACGCAGAAATCGGGCAAAAGGGGACGTTTTTCAAAGGTCTCTTCTTGTGGCGTGGTTATAAAGAACCACGCCTTTTTTGTGATTGAAAAATGATTGTAACAATATCTGATATCATTAAGGTGATGGAAAGCCTTGCACCATCCCATCTTGCTGAAGAATGGGATAATGTCGGATTACAGGTTGGGCAAAATGACTGGCCGGTAAAAAAAGTTTGGATCGCTTTGGATGCTGCTCCCGATGTTGTTGAGGCCGCCTGCAGCAAAGATGTCGACCTGATCATTGTACATCATCCACTGATATTTCGCCCTTTAAAATCCATTGATTTCAGCACTCCTGTTGGTTATGTGATTAATATGGCTGTTAGGCACCGCACAGGTATATTTTCAGCACATACCAACCTCGACAGCGCAAAAGATGGTATAAACGATATTATCGCAAGACGTATCGGTCTAAAGAACCTGAAAGTTCTGGGAAAGGTCAGGGGGGCAGAAAATTACAAGCTTGTATTTTACGTACCTGTTGAGTATGAGCAGAAAGTTTTAGACTCACTTTTTGAAACCAAGACAGGGGAAATTGGAAATTATTCATGCTGCTCTTTCAGGAATAAAGGAAAAGGTACTTTCAGGCCAGGCTCTCAGACAAATCCATTTATCGGCAAACCAGGTGAAATTACCCAGACAGATGAGATAAGAATAGAAACCATTGTACAAAAAAGTGATCTCAAAAGCGTTATCCAGCATGTGAGAAAGGATCACCCTTATGAGCTGATGGCGTATGATATTTATCCGCTTATAACTCAAGAGAATGCTCAGGGCATTGGTCGTATTGGAGAGCTTGATGAGAAAAAAGAGCTCGCAGATTTTGCATTGGAAATTAAAAAAATACTTAAACTGAAATCAGTAACAATCGCCGGAAAACCAGATCTGCCTGTTAAGTCTGTATCTGTGTGCACCGGCAGCGGGTCAAGCCTGATGAATGACTTTTTTTCATCTGGATCTCAAGTTTATATAAGCGGAGATCTGCGTTATCATGATGCAAGAGCTGTCGAGGCCGCAAATCTGGGCTTGATTGATATAGGACATTTTGCATCTGAGCATTTAATAGTTGAAGTGCTGGCAGAACGTCTTCAGAATGTTCTTGTTGAAAGTGAGTTTGATGTAAAAGTTGAGGCATGTAAACTCGAAAAGGATCCGTTCGTTATTTTGTAATGATTTATTAGATGTCTCGGAATTTCTACAACTTATTTACATTATAACTCTTTTAGCAGCATTTCGTGCGTGCTACCTACATGGAATGTTGGAATAATGGAATAGTGGGTAGAAGAACCCATCATTCCATTGTTCCATTCTTCCAATATTCCAATTGGGGCGAAGCCCCTAACTTGCGAGTTGAGGATATGAAGGAACAGATAGATAATTTGGTAAAACTTCAAGGGATCGAGACAGAAAGCAACAGAATTAGATCGATTCTAAGTAACGTTACTCAAAGGCTGGACAGTCTTTCTTCTATGCTTAATGAGTTTGAGCAGACTACGAAAGATGAAGAATTAAGGCTTGATGATCTGGAAAAGAATTATCGTTCATATAAATCTGATATAGAAATGAATACCTCCCGGTTAAAAAAAAGTCAGGAGAGGCTTGGATTTATTAAAACAAACAAGGAATACCAGTCATTATTAAAGGAAATTGAAGATGTTAAGACAATAAATTCTCAAATTGAAGATCAAATGCTCGAAGGCCTTGAACAAATGGATGATATCGAGAGAGTTTTAGCTGATAGAGATAATGAATATAAAAAACTTTCAGAGCAGGTTAATAGTGAAAAGCAGACTATAACTCGTGAAACAGAAAAGAATAATAAAAGACTTGCTGAACTTGATGCTGAATGGAAGAGATTTTCCAGTAAAATTGATCCTCAGTTGTTAAAAATATATTTTAAGGTAAGAGACAAGGCTGGAGGAATTGCGGTTGCACCTGTAAAGGATGCGGTGTGCCGTGGATGCAATATGAACATTCCTTCCCAGATGTATAATGATCTTCGGCGCTGTGACAGCTTGAAGTTCTGTCCCAGTTGTCAGAGAATAATTTACTGGAAGGATACATAGTGGCTGACCAAAAACCTCATATTTTTCGGTCAGAAATTTGAAATCCGAAGCACGAAATACGAAACAATGACAAAAATACAAATGCTCCAATAACAAAAACCACTGATTTCCAATTACTTAGTTTTGGTCATTTTCTGATTTGGTATTCGGATTTGCCCGCCCTGGTGCTACGTGCTATCCTGCCCTGGTATGTACCGCACTTTACGGTTTAAGCCAGGGAATCAGTCTGCTAATCTGTAGACACGGTCTGGGCCAGGGTTTCGAGT
>JAHIKR010000196.1 GCA_018897415.1 Pseudomonadota bacterium | reverse complement strand
TTTTTCAGGTCAGGCGGTTAAGTCAATAGTAATGATACAATGCGCAGGGACAAGAGAAGAGCCTCGTAACTACTGCAGCCGAGTCTGCTGTATTAAGTCCCTGAATAATGCCCTTAAAATAAAGCAGATTCACCCTGATGCTGAGGTCTACATTTTCTACAGAGATATAATGACCTATGGAGATTCGGAACGCATATACACTGAAGCTCGAAAAAAAGGGATTATTTTCATTCCATTTGATCTTGATTCAAAGCCGGAAGTGCTTGTTGAATCCGGCGGGTTGCTGGTTAAAGGAATTGATCCTCTTCTTGGAATACCTGTAGAGCTTAAGCCGGACTGGCTATCTCTTGCAGTTGGAGTTGTTCCAAATCCTATCGAAGATCTAGTAAAGATTTTTGGTATTGAAACAACGCAGGATGGTTTTATAAAAGAGGCTGACAGCAAGTGGAGGCCTGTGGATACAGGTCATGAGGGAATCTTTGTGTGTGGACTGGCAAGGGCACCTGCAAGAGCGGATGAAGCCATGAAAGAAGGTGAGGCAGCGGCGCAGCGGGCATTACGAATATTATCCAAAAATGAAATTATGCCCCAGCGGCTTTTGGCTCGTGTCCGTCACTCTATATGTTCTGCATGCGGTTTATGCATAGAGGTTTGCCCCTTCAATGCGCGTTATATAGATACTGTGGAAGGAAAGATTATGGTGGATATTGCTTCATGCCAGGGATGCGGCACGTGTGCCGCGATATGTCCTAACAGTGCAACGTTGATAGTTGACTTTGAAGATGATGGAATAATGAATGTAATTGAAGCCGCTCTATAGAGAATAGAAGATAATAATATGGATACGATAACATCAATAAACAAATCTGAAATAAAGGAAAAAGCTCCCCTGCGCCCGATTAAAAGTCTTACGGACATGTGTATGGCCTGCGGGACATGCTCTGCAGGATGTCCGCTTACCGGCATAGAAGGCTTTGATCCCAGAAAAATAGTCCGGATGGTTCTGTTCGGGATGGATAAAGAGCTAATAGAATCAAAACTTCCCTGGCTCTGCACAATGTGTGGAAAGTGCGAATATGCCTGTCCAATGGGAATAAACATTGCAAACCTTATTCGCACAGCACGCGGAATGGTCGAAAGAGAGAATGTGCCTGGAATGATACATAAGGGAGTTGAACTCGGCCTTAAAACCGGGAATAATATCGGCCTTCCAAAGGAAGATTTTATTTTTATCATTGAAGATGTTGGAGAAGAATTAGCTGGAGAGCCGGGATTTTCTGATTTTAAAATTCCCTTTGACAAAAAGGGGGCAAATCTTCTGCACACTTTGCACAACAAGCTTGTGAACACCCAGAATGAAGATCTTATACACTGGTGGAAAATTTTTCATATAGCAAAGGAAGACTGGACAATACCAAGCCAGAACTGGGAAGGCGTGAACTGGGGTCTTTTTTCAGGTGACGACGAAGCAATGAAGTGCTTTGTCGGCCGTATTGTGGAAAATATGGAGAAGCTTGAGATTACCAATCTCATGTACCCTGAATGAGGGCACGCATACATGGCAACCCGGTACGGGTTGCAAAAATGGTATCCGGACTTTTTTGACCGGTTTGGAGCTTTAACAGTATTTGATCTTTTAATGGAATACATAAAGTCAGGCAGGATAAAGCTCGATAAATCGAAGATTACACAACGTGTTGCCTATCACGATCCGTGTAACTATGGCCGCAAATCTGAAGAACTTTTTGGTCATGGATTTTATGAAGAGCCACGTTGGATTCTTGATCAGTGTGTTTCTGACTGGGTAGATCTTTACCCCTCAAAGGGCAACCAGTACTGTTGCGGCGGAGGTGGCGGTACTTTGCTTACGCCGTACCGTGAGGAGCGACTTTACTATGGCCGCAGAAAAATAGAACAGATAAAAAGAACCGGTGCTGAGATGGTAGTAGTTCCATGCCACAGTTGTCACGGACAGATCAAGGCTGCTTTAGAGGATAATGGAATGTCTGATATACCTGTAAAATATCTCTGGGAAATTGTTGCTGATATTCTTATTGTTGATTGAATGAACTCTTGCTACGAACTCGAAGACACTATCTCTATCCGGTTCAAATTCAACCCATTTCTCGAGAGGTGGTATTTCCGCAAAACTCATTTTCAACTCCTGTTCTTTAGCCAGGATTCGAGCCTCTTTAGGCCATCTTCTGTAGAAACCCCTGGAATATATCCCAAATCATTTTGAGCGGCACTTATATCAAACCAGTGGGATTTTGCAAGTTCATTTGCCACAAAACGTGTCATTATAGGTTCGCTTCTAATATTTATAATATTATAAACAAGTTCGAGTATAGCTCCAATAAACCATGCAGCTTTGTGTGAAATTGAACGTTTAACAGGAGGCAGCCCACCTGCTTTTAAAATATTGTTTATCATTTCCCATAATAAAACCGGTTTCCCCTGGCTGATGAAATAAATGTTGCCTGAAATGCCCGGATTTTCATCCAGTTTTTCTGCGGCCAGAATATGGGCATAAGCTGCATTATCTATGTAAACAGTATCAACAACATTTTTGCCGTTACCGACTATTGCGAGATGTTTTGCTCTTGAAATAATTCTTGGAACTATGTGGCTGTCTCTTGGCCCCCATATCAAATGCGGTCTTAATATTACAGTCAACAGATTGTCGCTGGCAGCTCTCACAGCCTGTTCGGCCAGAGCTTTTGTTTTTGGATAATGAGCATTATATTTGCCGGGATATGGAAAGGATTCATTCACACCTTCCAGATCTGTGCCATCAAAGATAACGCTTGGAGAACTGGTATATATCAGCTTTGAAACATTGTTTTTTTTGCATGTTTCAATAATATTTTGAGTTCCTTTAACGTTGGTTCTGTAATAATCAGAATATTTTCCCCATACTCCGGTCTTAGCTGCAACATGAAATACAAGATCAATCCCTTTGCATGCCTTTTCAACAGAGGTTTTATCAGCGATATCGCCCTGAAACTGGTCAACTCCCATTGATGCAAGTTCCGGATAATAGCTGCGGGAAAAACTTCGGACACAGCATCCCCTTTCAACCAGCAGCTTAACTATTGCTCCACCTAAAAAGCCTCCGCCTCCTGTTACCAGGACGTTTTTTATCGGTTCTTTGTTTTTTAATTTGCCTTTTTTTGTGCCCATTTCGCCAGTTTTTCACGAAAAATCTTTGAGTTATGTCTTATGTCCACTGGAAATGCTTTGTGGAAAAGTATCGTCTCAATGTCCTTTGTCAAGACACTGCTTTTTGCAAGTTCAATAAGCTCTTTTTTAATAAGTTTTTTTCTTTTTTGTTTTCTGTCGTGTTCCAGTTCAACACATATTACCGGCTTTTGGTTTGGCGGAGAACCGACTCCGACAAGAGCGCTTCGAAACACCATTGGATGATTATTGAATATAGCCTCACAGGGTATTGTGAACAGCAAACCGTTTTTTGTAATCACCCGCTGATTTTTTCGGCCGCAGAACCATATCCTTCCATTTTTGTCCATCCAGCCCAGATCTCCCATCCTGTGCCATATCCTATTCCCTTCTTTTATTTTTGAAAGAGCATTTGCCTTTGGTTTACGGAAATACTGTTTTGTTACAAGATCTCCTGACACCGTTATTTCGCCTATATCACCATCCTGAAGAATGAGTGTATCAGACCATTCATTAATTGGATTATCATTTATCTCAATTATGCGTACTTCTAAGCCGTTAATAGGGCGGCCTACGCATATGCCGAAACCCTTCTTGCTTAGCTCTGCTGTTTCAGACAGTATTTCTTTACTTACGATAGATATTACCGGCATTGCTTCTGTGGCGCCATAAGGTGTATGAATCTCGACCCCATCACTTAAAGTTGAAGCAAACCTTGCTATGTTTGATGGAGAAACCGGAGCGCCGGCTGAAATAACCCTTTTTAAAGAGGGCAGAGTTATTCCTTTGTTTTCACAGTATCGTCCGACTCGATTAAG
>JAHIKR010000013.1 GCA_018897415.1 Pseudomonadota bacterium | reverse complement strand
TCTCTGCCGCCCATAAAACTCTGCCGATTGGGACATATGTAAGGGTGCACAATTTTATCAACAAAAAAGAAATCGTAGTCAGAATTAATGACCGCGGGCCCTTTGTCCGCGGTAGAATAATTGATCTTTCCTATGCTGCAGCAAAAGAAATTGGTATAGTTGGTCCAGGTACGGCAAAGGTCAAAATCGTAGCCCTGGGTGTTGCCGGAGAATCTGAACCCAAAACCGATAAACGCCTGACTTATGTTCCTGTGAACTATTATGCAGGTAATTTTACATTTCAGGTCGGCGCATTCTGCGACCGGCAAAATGCTGAAACGTTCAGGGAAAAACTTGCTCAAAAATACAAAAACGCTCACATAACAACTTATGACGGCGGTGATGCGATCTACTACAGAGTACGGCTTGGGAAATGCTCAAATCTTGAGAAGGCAAAAGAGTATGAAAAATATCTTAATGAAAACGGATTTGATGACGCATTTATTGTTGCAGAATAGAAGATGACTTAATAGTAAGGCTTTTTGAGAATATAACCGCTCTTGCGTAGCCAGCTATTTTCATATTATCTAAAGATTACCTGATGACTAAAAGAAAATTGTTAAAAAATGTAGTTTTTATAGACAGAGACGGCGCTATAAACAGGGATTCTCCTGACTATATAAAGAGCTGGTCAGAATTCGAGTTCCTTCCCGGCAGCATTGATGCGATAAAACTTCTTAACTTAAACGGCTTTGTCGTTATTATAATTACAAACCAGTCGGTTATAAACCGAAACATGGTATCATTAGATGGCCTTGAATATATTAATTCCATGATGAAGTCAGCATTCAAGTCAGGCGGAGGAGAAATAAAAGACATATTTTATTGCCCCCATATCCCTGAAGACAGATGCGACTGCCGCAAACCAGAGCCTGGATTAATTTACAGAGCCCAAAAAACATACCATATTGATCTTGCGAATTCTGTTATGGTAGGTGACAGCGTAAAGGATATTATGTGCGCTCGCAATGCAGGATGCGGTCTAAGCATTCTGGTAAAAACAGGAAACGGAGTTGATGCTGAAAAAATCCTTGCGCAAAAAAAGATTTTCCCTGACTACGTGGCTGAAAATCTTTTAGATGCAGCCAAATGGATAGTTAGCCAATTGAATATTGACGATTGAATATTGACGATTGAATATTGACGATTTAAGGAATCCTATCAATTTTAATTAAAATAATAGAGCGAAGCAATACCACCCGCCCGCCTCGCCTGAGCACAAGCGCTTGAATTTCGCATATCTGGTTAAAGCGAGTGCGATGGCGGGCAGGCAAATCTTCAATCTTCAATTTGGTCCCGGTTTATCCGGCTTAGGTTTGATGAAAATGAGCACATCACTTCCCTTAACCGCCCTTGAAGGCAAGCTCGAACAAATCACATATTTTAACAAAGAAACCCTTTATACTATTGCAAAATTAAAAACCGGCAACACAGATAATCTTATCACAGTTGTAGGTTTCATGGGAGGAGTAAGTCCGGGCGAAGCACTAAAAATAAAGGGGATATGGGAAACCCATCCCAAATACGGACAGCAGTTCAGAATCAAATCCTATGATGTAACTCTGCCGGCATCTGTTGAAGGAATAAAGGATTACCTTAAATCAGGCATTATCAAGGGAATAGGCCGTTTGATGGCAAGCAGAATGGTAAACCGCTTCGGAGCCAAGACTCTGGATATAATAGAAAATTACCCGGAAAAACTGCTTGAAGTCGAAGGTATAGGAAAAACAAAGGCAGCCTCTATCAGCAATGCATGGAAAGATCATCATGCAATAAGAGGTTTAATGCAATTCCTTCAAGAAGCAGGAGTTAAAACTTCATATTCCGCCATACTGCTCAAAGAATACGGCCTGGATGCCCTGAACATAATACAAAGCAATCCCTACCGTCTGGCAAACGACATCCCGGGTATTGGCTTCTATGTGGCAGATGCAATAGCGCTTAGGCTTGGAAAATCAGGGAATGAACCGGAAAGAGTCAGAGCATGTATTATCTATCTTATGCAGCAATTTACAAATGAGGGCCATGTTTTCGCTTATCTGGATCAACTGATTGAACGCTGCAAAGATCTTTTTCAAATAGAATCTAACTTAGCTGAAGACGCAATAGAAGATCTTAC
>JAHIKR010000195.1 GCA_018897415.1 Pseudomonadota bacterium | reverse complement strand
TATTTCCCAACAATACCTATTTTAACGGAGAACTCAGGCTCACTCAGCCTTTTAACAATTTGCTCCCATGCTTCAAGACGAGGCGCCCTCGTCCAAATATTAAGGAGTTCTATAATCTTGGCGTCAAGGCCCTCCTTATGAAATATAAGTGGAACCTCGTAAATACAATTTACATCTTTTGCGGTTACCACCGCATCTACACTAACATTACAAAATAAAGCTATTTTGGCCTTTATATCTTTAGGCAGATACCTGTCCGTACGGCACAGGAGAATATCTGGCTGAATACCGATGCTTCTTAATTCCTTTACGCTGTGTTGGGTTGGCTTGGTTTTAACCTCTCCTGCTGCTGAAATATAAGGAACAAGTGTTAAATGAATATATATTACATTTTCTTTCCCTACATCAGCTTTGAATTGTCGAATAGCTTCAAGAAAGGGTAAACTTTCAATATCGCCAATTGTTCCGCCAATCTCAACTATAACTATATCCACGCCATCTGCCACAAGTTTTATACTTCTTTTAATTTCGTCCGTAATGTGCGGAATAACCTGAACAGTGCCTCCCAGATACTTTCCCTGACGCTCCTTAGTAATGACAGAGTGGTATATCTTTCCAGTAGTAAAGTTGTTATTTCTGCCCAATTTAGCGTTGGTAAAACGCTCGTAATGTCCGAGATCCAGATCTGTCTCTGCGCCATCATCCGTAACAAAGACTTCTCCGTGCTGAAATGGATTCATGGTTCCTGGGTCAACATTAATGTATGGGTCAAGCTTCTGGATAGTTATAGTAAGCCCACGACTTTCGAGAAGTGCTCCAATAGCAGCAGAAGCAAGCCCCTTCCCAAGAGATGAAACTACTCCACCTGTAACAAATATATACTTTGTATTAGAAACCATATATATCCTCGCAACTTCTGCAACAAATAGGTGTCAATAATACTTTATTCATATAACTTCTTGAATTCCTTGATAGTCTTTTGAATATCACTTAACCCCTGCGAATCCTCTTCATCTTGTTCAACGGAACCACGATTCAGATATGTTGATTTAAGGTATTCGATATCAAAAAGCTCCTCAGAAAAAGAAGGATTCACTTTTATTTTGTCTGCATAAATTTCACGCACTAAAGTATCATTATGATAAAATTCAATATGCATAGGGTACCAAGCCTTATTTGTATGCTTCCAATCTCCATAGCGAATTTCCAAAACATCTCTATTGCTTTTATTCTCCTTGTCTATGATTATCCAGCGAACTGGTTGAAAAGTATTTTTGTCTAACCATAGCTGGGAAACTGCCTCATCAGGATATTCTGCACCTATCACATATGCAATTTTGTCTTTAAATCTTCCCAGGCTTGAAACAGATACATCAACTCCCAAAATAGAAAGTCTATTTTGAAGCAATATCCTGGAACGATAAAGCATAACATCCTTATAGCAATCAAACCTGGTTTCGGTGTTAGATACAATTTTATTATCAATTATCGTTAAGGCTATGCCTGACGAAAAAACATAAATTCTTTTAGCGTTTTCAGACTGAATATCTGATCGGAATTCTTCAGGGAAATTATATTTCAAGGTCTCTCTTAGTTCGACAATATTTTTCTCAGGGCTAACATCATAAAGTGATAGTTTCTGAGAAATTAAAAGACTTTTTACTCTCCCGAGTTTTTCTATCATTAATTCCAGAAGATGTGGACCGGGAATTACATATGCATTGACTA
This sequence comes from Pseudomonadota bacterium, assembly GCA_018897415.1. GTDB lineage: Bacteria > Desulfobacterota > Desulfobacteria > Desulfobacterales > ETH-SRB1 > B13-G4. Next base: position 2,036 of record JAHIKR010000195.1, on the reverse strand, counting down.
GTGTATAAAAAAAAACAAAAATTATAAAGCTAAAAAAAGCTAACAATTTTTGCAAATAATTGTACTTTGTTCCCACTACAACTAACCCCATATGAATATATTGTCTGAAAACATAGCAGCATCTCCAAGTTCTTCTTCTATCCTTATTAGCTGATTATACTTGGCGACCCTGTCGCTTCGAGACATTGAACCTGTCTTTATCTGACCTCCGTTTATACCAACAACCAGGTCAGAAATAAATGTATCTTCTGTTTCACCTGACCTGTGCGATATTACTGTAGTATATCCAGCCTGTTTTGCCATTTCAATCGCATCCAGAGTTTCGGTTACCGTCCCTATCTGATTAAGCTTGATAAGTATGGAATTTGCTATTCCATTTTCAATTCCCTTGTTGAATATTTTTGGGTTTGTCACAAATATATCATCCCCTACTATTTGTACAGTTCCACCTATCCTATCTGTCAACAACTCCCAGTTATCCCAATCCTGCTCTGCGAGGCCATCTTCTATAGAAAAAATTGGATATTTATCAATTAAACTTTCATAATAATCTATCATACCCTCTGGTTTAAGTTTTTTATTCTCTGATTTCAGGATATATTTTCCTTTTTTGTAAAATTCGCTTGCCGCCGAATCCAATGCAAGACCAACATCTTTACCGGGTTTATATCCTGCGGATTCAATTGCGTTAATAATAAATTTTATTGCATCTTCGTTTGATTCAAGGTTGGGTGCAAAACCTCCTTCATCTCCTACCGAAGTACTGAGCCCTTTGTCTTTAAGCACCTTTTTAAGGCTATGGAAAACCTCAGCTCCTATCATTACAGCCTGGGCAAAGGTTTTTGCACCAATAGGGACTATCATGAACTCCTGTATATCAAGATTGTTGGCAGCATGTACGCCTCCGTTTATAATGTTCATCATTGGGATAGGCAGGTATCTTGCATTGATCCCACCAAGATATCTGTAAAGTGGCAAGACATAAGCTGACGCTGCCGCCCTTGAAGCTGCCATGGATACGCTAAGGATTGCATTTGCTCCAAGTTTTGATTTATTGGGAGTACCATCTAATTCAATCATAAAGTTATCAAGTGCCATCTGATCTGCCGCATCCATACCACATACAGCAGGAGCAATTACATTTAAAACATTTTTTACAGCCTTGGTAACACCCTTTCCACCAAATCGTTTAGAGTGCTTGTCACGAAGCTCTAATGCTTCACGTTTGCCTGTAGAAGCTCCAGAAGGAACCGCTGCACGTCCAACAGCACCACAGGCAACTATGATATCCGTCTCGACTGTTGGATTCCCTCTTGAATCCAAGATTTCTCTAGCCCTTACATCAACAATCTCAGTCATGGCACCCTCCAAATAAGTTAAGTTTAACAAGCTAATTTATCAATATAAAATGTACGTCTATGTTTTAAGCATGTCATTAACTTGACAAAATTTTATGAAATGTTACTCTCCTTAAGTTTTTATGTCAAGGTATGAGGTAACCATAAGATTTATAATTAAATAGGTTTGTCATGAAAGGTAAAGACTTTTATTCTGATGCTCATCTTGTAGTTTCGGCAATAAGGATTTTAGAACACCGGAATTCTGCACCACCTTCAATTGATGAAGTTTGCCGGATAATATCATTCTCTATGGAACAGGGCAATTTTGTATGCAGAAAGCTTAACGAAATGAATATCATAAATGTTGTCGAGGGAGCCTTTGGGACCAAACTTTTTATAAAAAATCATTTATTATTAGAAGATATTCCAAAGGGAGCAACAGAAGATAATCTTGAAAAAGAACTCAAAAAATTCCAAGAGGCTAAAAAAGATTATACACAAAAGATAAAGCTTTTTCAGACAGAACAAGAAAAAAAGAAAAAACACCTCTTTGCTGAACTGGAAAAGAAATTGAAAAAAGACCTGGATGAAAAAAAATCTAAGTAAAAACTTAATTCCTGACAGAGTAAAAAATATACATCTTATCGCAGTATGCGGCACAGGCATGAGTGCGCTTGCCTGTATGCTCAAGGATAT
>JAHIKR010000194.1 GCA_018897415.1 Pseudomonadota bacterium | reverse complement strand
GTAGAATAAGCATGCCCCAGATGAGGCCTTGCATTAACATAATAGATGGGCGTTGTTATATAAAAGGGCTCCGACATTCCCTATTCCTCTTCATTTATAATTTCATCTAACCGGGCCTCTATTTCTGAGCCACTATCTAAACGAACGGTTATCCTATCGCGTATTAAGTTATGACGAACAACTTTGCCCTTGCCGCCGGCCGTATTCACTAATTTGCCCACTTTGGGAAATTTTCCTCTCAGTTTTTGATAAGTTTCATGTTCAAAAGTCAGACAGCACATAAGGCGACCGCACATGCCAGAAATCTTGGTTGGGTTCAAGGACAAATTCTGGTCCTTTGCCATGCGTATGGACACAGGACCGAATTTTCCTATGAATGCCGAACAGCAAATTTCACGCCCGCATCTTCCTATACCACCGCACATCTTGGTCTGGTTACGTATCCCTACCTGCCGCATCTCAATTCTTACCCCAAACTCTTTAACCAGCATCTTTACCAGCTGCCGGAAATCTACACGGCCTTCAGAAGTGAAAAAAAATGTTAATTTACTTGCATCAAAGGTGCTTTCAACAGAAAAAAGATTCATTTCGAGATCTAATTGTTTTATGCAGTCAAGGCAAAAAGCTTGAGACACTTTTTCTGTAACAAGATTTTTCTTTTTTTGCTTAAAATCCGCTTCACTGGCTAAGCGGAAAACCTGTTTCAAAGGCCTATCCGACAACCTTTCCTCATAGGGAACAGGTGGAATAGCAACAACCCCTAAACCAAGCCCCTGCTCGGTTTCAACAATAACATTGTCATCTTTATTTAAAACAAACGCACCGCAGCCAAAGTCATAAAGTTTACCTGCAGGTTTAAATCTTATTCTAACAATTTTTCTCATATTCCAAATTTCTCAACCCTTGCAAGCCTCAACATCATTACTTCTAAAGTCAGTCTTAAATTCGTGTTTGCCTGTATGTCTTTCTGTGCTGTCTGAATGGCTTCTATTTGTGAAAGAAGCGATTTGACCGCAATTTTCTGTGAAGCATATTGAATCTTGCGGATCAAGTCTTTATTGATAATTTTTTCAGGACTATATTTATAAATAATCAGGTCACGCAAATAAGTTTTAATAATCTCAAGAGAGTCCTGAATAATTTCTTTATTCTTTGATAACCTTTCCGCAAATGAGAGAAGTATAATAATTGGCTGTAACGACAAAGATCCAACCTGTTCCAATCCAATGATATTTAACAGCCAGTCCCTGAGGCAAACCCAATTTGCCTGGCTATTTTTTCTTATCATAGAAAGAGCCTTGGCCACACTCCCGTTTGCCATGGCTGAAAATATTGCTGCATCTTTAGCATCAAGCCCATGTTTTTCAACCAGAAAAGTTTTTAGCTCCTCTCTATGAATGGGACTAAATCTGATATGCTGACAGCGCGATACAATTGTTGGAAGCAAATCAGATGGCTGCAGAGCAGTAAGTATTAAAACAGTTCGGTCAGGTGGTTCTTCCAGCACCTTAAGCAGAGCATTAGCTGCTTGAGGATTCATGGCCTGGGCATCGGAAATTATAACAATACGTAATCTTGCCTCGTATGGCTTCAGGGAAAGCGTATCACAGATGTCACGGATTTGTTTGATCCTGATAAAAGGACCAGATGGCTCAACTCGAATTATATCTGGGTGATTACCTGATTGGATTTTTCTGCATGATCTGCAATGGCCGCAGGGATCGGCTGCTGATAAGTGATCATCAGAAGAATAACCATTATTTGCCTTGGTTGCCTCAGCATCTGGGGAAAAGATTGACTCTTTCCCCCCGCAATTACATGCCATTGCGAAAGCAATGGCCGTAGTATTTTTCCCAATTCCGTCAATACCGCTAAAAAGAAGGGCATTAGGTATGGTCCTGTTCAAAAGAATATTTTTTAAAAGTCTTATTGGCTGTTTTTGATCTACTATTGATTCAAATCCAGACACAAATTTAATTATCTACCCGTTCTTTCAGTTCTTTCCCGGATTTGAAAAAAGGAAGTTTTTTGGGTTTTATTATTACCTTCTCACCGCTTTTTGGATTTCTTCCTGTGTAGCTTTTGTATTCTTTAACAAAAAAACTGCAGAGGCCTCTAATTTCAACACGCTCCCCTTTTGCCATAGCAGCCGCCATACTATCGAAAAATATTTGAACAACCTTTGCCGCTTCTGATTTTGAAATGTTAGCCTCAGCTTTCAAGGCTGAGATAAGTTCCAATTTATTCATATATAATCCTCCATGCAATAACTGGTAATCCCATATATTATTCTATTAAACATAAGTTCATAAGAAGTCAAGCGGTTATGCTAAAATTTCGGGCATTATTTCAACATCATCCTTCCTAACTTCCACACTTGCAAACTGGCCGAGAGCTTCAATATAAACCACAACACGCTCTTTCCCCTTGTACCTGATAAAAGTTCCCGTTATACCCGCAAAAGGGCCATCAACCACCATAACTCTGTCCCCCTTTCTCAAACGTGTGCCAGTTATCACAGAACTATTGCCGGCCACCATGATTTTCAGAGACTTAATGCTCTCCTGGGGAACTGCCAAAGGACCGTCCTTATTCCCAATTATACGGACAGCTCCCGCAGTTTTAACGATTTCAATATGCTCATAAGGATTAAGATCGGTTTTAACAAATACATATCCCGGGAAAAGAGGCACTTGAATCATGGCCTTTCTATCACGGCGCTTGCTCCTGACCTTAATCTTTGGGAGAAAAACCTCTATTGTTTTTTTTATAAGGACATCATTTACAACATTTTCGAACCTGCTTTTTGTATGAAGAACATACCAGGATCTGACAAGTTTATCTATATAATTTTTTGTCATATCAAATTATATGATCTCGTAAAAAGTTAAAATTTAGACGGCAAAGTAAAAAGCTCCAGTTTCAAGGCGCGCAAATACTGAGGAAAGAGGCGTACTTATAGCTACGCCGCAATGACTTGCCCAGTTAAATCGGCTACGCCGTTTTGCATAGCAAAAATTTAATAGGGCAGGGGATGCAGCGCAACGCAGAAAATGGACTTTTTACGAAGCCGTCATTGAAGTCTTTTCTTTACAACGTACTCAATTAAGATCCTGTCTTTTGACCCAAGTGCAATTTTCAACGAGGCTTGATTAAGTGCCGGCTTAACAGAAATTTTTCCAGATTCTGATATATTATCAAGTAAAACTTTTTCAGTATATATTGTTGAAATATTTTTCAGTATATGGCTTCCGCCCACTATCAGCAATTTTTCTGGGTAGAGCTTTGCCTCAGACAGCATTAAATTCTCAGGTAACTTTCCAGTCCAATCAACCTGTACAGGCAACTCTTTTGCTATGGGAACATCAAGGGTAACTTCAACAACAGATGGATTAACTCCTTTCAGGAAAGCCCCAGGCGGCAATGTAATATTTTCCTTAGTTATAGTATAAGTGTTGCGACCAATAACTGCTTTTCTGAGATCAAGCTTAACATTAACCTGGTCAGGCCTGATAGTTTTAATAATGGTTCCGGACCCGCTAAGATTAAGATTAACGACATTTACAGAAGCATCTAAAATTTCTATTTTAGGATCACGATTCATGTATTCTATAGGAATCTCAAGTGCAATCATGCTCTCAAGACCCCTTGGGAAACTGAACCATACACCAATTACAAATAAAACAGAAACAACAGCTGCAAGTCCTGTCTTGATTTTTTCATTTCTTGTTTGATCCGCACCTTTAGTTGCGACGCCCACCTGCTCCTGCAGTATTGTTGTGAGTTCCTCCTTTCGGTTAATTACCCTAATGCTGGATCCTTTGGCAACAACCACATTACCTCT
>JAHIKR010000193.1 GCA_018897415.1 Pseudomonadota bacterium | reverse complement strand
GTTCTGAATGGACACTTTTAGCCCGTATTTCTTCAATTCAATTCTCAAATCATAAGAAATAACTATTACCAACTTTGATCGTAATCTCAATATGTTATAATGGCTTTTAGTCCATCATGCTTTATTGGCACATTATTTGCTGCTATAATCGGATTAAAGGTTAGGAAGGAGTTATGAAGAATGGATAGTGAGTCGGAGGCATGGAAAATGGATAGTGAGTCGGAGGCATGGAAAATGGATAGTGAGTCAAAAAAAACAATATGGGAAGAAGCATTATTCGAAACAAGATATCCATCATGGATATTAATGCTTATTTTAACAGGTTATGCTATCGCCCTTCTTATCGTTCTTATCACATGAATATAGATCTGAATTGCAAAAGCTCTCTTCTCATGGCGGATAAATAAATTGCGATTTTTAGACTCGTATTTATTCAGTGAACAATGGAGGATTTTCTAATGGTTGACAAACCAACCTATGAAGAACTGGAACAAAGGCTGAAACAGTTAGATCAAGAAGTTGTTAAGCGCAGGCAGGCAGAGGAAGAGAAAAAGAAAGTTGAAGCCCAACTCATCCAGGCTCAGAAGATGGAAGCTATAGGCTCTTTAGCTGGAGGCATTGCCCATGATTTTAACAATACGCTTCAAGTTATTTTGGGTTATGCGGAGCTCCTGGAAATTAATAACAAAAAAGAAGATCCTGAAAAAGGTTATTTAGAAGTGATTAAAAAATCAGCCCAGAGAGCAACTGAAATGACAAAACAGCTTCTAATTTTTAGCAGAAAAGTAGAAAGTGAGTTGGGGCCTATCTCCCTTAATCAGGAAGTCCTCAAGGATCAAAGCTTACTTCGTAGAACTATTTCCCCAATGATAGATATTGAATTAAATTTGGCTGAAAACCTTTATATCATTAATGCAGATCCAGTACAAGTCAGCCAAATCATAATGAATCTGGCGGTTAACTCGAGGGATGCCATGCCAGATGGAGGCAAACTTATATTTGAAACAAAAAACATAATACTTGATGAAAAATATTGTAGAGTTAATTTAGAGGCTGTTCCAAGGAAATACGTTTTGCTGGGCGTTTCTGATACGGGTCATGGTATGGATGAAAATACCTTGGAACATATATTCGAGCCTTTTTATACTACAAAGAAAAAAGGCGAAGGGACAGGGCTTGGTTTGTCTATGGTTTACGGTATTGTAAAAAATCATGGCGGCCACATAACATGTGACAGCAATCCAGGACATGGAACTGTCTTTAATATTTATTTTCCGGCATTAGAAGACAGATAATACACGGCAAGAAAGAGAGGTTTTGGATAATGATTAAGACAGACAAGCAGGCAAAAATTCTAATTGTGGACGATGATATTGTCTCCGGTATGATTTTAGAAGGATACCTCAAGCACTTTAATTATTATATTCATATCGTTGACAACGGTATAACTGCGTTAAAATGGGCCAAGGAGTTCAGGCCGGATCTGATTCTTCTGGATATCATGATGCCTAAGATTTCAGGATTTGAGGTATGTAAGAGGTTAAAGGAGGATAAAACAACCCAAGATATCCCCATACTGTTTATTAGCTCTCTTTCAGACCCTGATTCTCATAAAAAGGCCACTGAGTTAGGTGGAAAGGGATTTATACTCAAGCCTTTTAATGAGAATTTTGTTAAGGCTTACGTAAAGTTATTTGTCGCCTAAAACCCGCATAAACTCGAAATTTGAAACTCGAAACTCAAAACAAATGTTCAAAACAATATTTTTATTGATGTGAGCCAATTCGCTTTTGATCTCTTTGCTTATATACCAACCTCATCATCTGATCTTCGTACATTCGCAATGTCCAGGAGAAGAATGAGGCATGTCGGTCAGGCTCCCTGCGGAGCAATAACTTCCCTTTTATGACTTCATTTCTCAAGACAAAGTCATTACATCCGTTTAGTATGAGCAAGTCGAGAAGGCCTTCTCCCAGAACATCTTCCAAGTCCTTGATTACTTCATAGATGTCATCCGGACCAGGGGGCTTGGAAAAATATACAGCAATATCCACGTCCGCATCTGGTCTGATTTCTCCATTTGCCGCAGAGCCGAAGAGATATGCAAAGCTTAAATTTTTATTCTGTAAAAGCGCCTCTTTTAAGTTTTCCACAGGAATTCTATTCATAATTAAGAATTTCGTCACGGAACTTTCGGATATCGTCCAAACTTTTTGTTAGTATAGCATAAACTATAGCATTGTTTACCTTTTCATAATTGTGAACAATAAAATTTCTGAATTTTACCATCTTCAAATACGGTTCTTCAGCAGAAATTACCTTTTTTAATGCCAATAACTGAATAGAGTCTGAAGAAGAGACCGTCGGCCCCCAGCTCCTCAAGGCGATCAAACGGTCTGCAGTATCTATTATTATCTCTATCAGGATTTGAAGGAGCCTTTCTGCGGCCATTTGAACTTTCCAGTCCTTGTTATAATCTTCGAAGTTATCAGGCGTAATTTCTTCGAGTTTTGTAAGATATTCCTCGACCCTTGAAAGCTTATTTAGTATAATTCCGTTTCGCATGATTTCTTAACACCTTAATTTAAATTTCCATCAATTTTACTCTGGTTCATTGATTCATTTAAGTCAAGAGCATTTTGTGTCAAGAACATTTTGAAAGTTTCCCGCTGAGCGGGGAAGAAAAATATGATTTCACCTCGTCTCTTGAGGTCTTGAAATTTAATTCTTTTTCATATAGCTTTAGTCATGAGAATCTAAATACCAGTTGATAAAATCCTAACATGGAGTAAATAAAGTATATGAAGATAGTAGTAATTATACCTTCGAGATATGGCTCATCACGGTTTGAAGGCAAGCCCCTTGCACTTATTGCGGGAAAACCAATGATAAATTTGGTATACGAAAGAGCAAGCAAAGCAGAAAGCATAACTGATGTAATTGTTGCCACAGATGATCAGCGAATTTTTAATACTGTAAAGGATTTTGGCGGTAATGCCGTCATGACTTCAAAAGAGAACAGATCTGGGACCGACAGAGTTGCAGAGGCTGCCGAGCTTATTGGTCTTAACCTGGATGATATTATTGTGAATGTCCAGGGTGATCAGCCCCTTCTTGACCCCCGATGTATTGACGATCTGGTAAAACCCTTTTTTACAATTTCGGATCTTGAGATGAGCACACTTGCTTTTAAGATTATTAATAAAGATGAAATAACAAATCCAAAGGATGTTAAAGTTACATTTGACGACAAGGGCTTTGCTCTATATTTTTCCAGATCGCCAATACCTTTTTGTCGTGATTCATCAACCGGCTATGATATTTACAAGCATTTAGGTATTTATGCTTATACAAAACAATTTTTAGAAGTATTCAGAAAACTTCCCTATGGAAAGCTGGAAGTCATAGAGAAATTAGAACAGCTCAGGGCAATTGAGCATGGTCATAAAATCATGGTGGTTGTAACTCCTTACGATTCTCCAGAAGTAGATCATCCTGAGGATATTGAAAGAATAGAAAAGCGATTAAATTGAAGATTGAATATTGAATATTGAAGATTGGTGGAATCGCTTCGCTCCATTAATTTATATAATCCTCTATCCTCCTATCCACTATCCACTGATCACTGACCTCTGATCCCTGCTCACTGATTGATATCCTGCTCGCTAATTCCTCCAGACTCTGTGATTGGAATTTCAGTTGTTCTATCTTTTGGAAGGGCGGTTTTTGGTTGAGCGTGAGTTGATGGTATGGAGCTAATCTTTTTGTCGAAATCTCTTTTTATTTGATCCAGCTTTTGATCATAAAGCTTTTTTTCATTTTGAAGTGCTGAATCAAGCGCTTTTTTGTCTATTTTTACAGACGAGAGCTTTGAAATATCGGTTTTTAGACTATTTAGTTCAACAGATATTTTATCAGCTGTTTTAGACAGGTTTGCCAGTTTATTATCGAATTTAGCGTCAATGGTTTTTAATTCAGATGAAACATTTTTCAGGTCATTAGTAGAAGATGTTATCTTTTTTTCTAAATTAGCTATAGTGGAGTCAAACTTTTTATTATCATCTTTTATTGCAGATCTAATATATCTAATAGCGGTTGT
>JAHIKR010000192.1 GCA_018897415.1 Pseudomonadota bacterium | reverse complement strand
TCATCAACAATTTAATTCTGCTATCTGTATTGCTTTCTTCACGCAAATTCATATTGGATGTAAGTATATAATATTTAGTGATTTCAACCTCTGCTGGTTTAGCTTTAACTTCAAGCTTTTCTTTAAACATGTTTTTCCCGCGATAGATACCGCATATCCAACCCTTGAGATCTGATTTGCTTTTTATAAAGTGCCAGGTATTTAAGTTATCTTGTTTATATTCATCTAAGATTTGAAATTCTTCACCTTCCTTCATCAACAATTTAATTCTGCTATCTGTATTGCTTTCTTCGCGTAAGTTCATGTTGGATATAAGTATATAATATTTTTCAGATTCAGGCTCTGATACTTCTTTTGCTACGGAAACACTTGGTTTGGGAGCTTTAACTTCTTCAACAGTTTCGACCTCTGCTGGTTTAGCTTTGGCTTCAATCTTTTCTTTAAACATGCTTTTCCCGCGATAGATACCGCATATCCAACCCTTGAGATCTGCTTTGCTTTTTATAAGAAGCCAGGTATTTAAGTCATCCTGTTTATATTCATCTAAAATTTGAAATTCTTCTCCTTTTCTTAACACCCTAATAATATTGCTGTCTGTATTGCTTTCTTCACGCAAGTTCATATTGGATGTCAGTAAATAATACTCAGGAATTTTAGCCTCCGAAACTTTTTTGGCTATAGTTACTTTTGGTTTAGGCTCTTTAGCCTTTTCAATAGAAGGGATTTCTTGAACTTTAAGAACCTGCACTCTATTATTGAATGTATCAACAACCAGAATATTGCCTAAAGTATCCATCGCTATATCAGTAGGATAATTAAACCAGCCTTTTCCCCAGCCCTTTCCGCCGAACTCAAATAAAAATTGACCGTCGTTTGAATAAGCGCTTGCGGTATGACGCATATAGTCTATAACGTAAATCCTTTCCCCAGCACTATCTACAGCGATACCCCGGGGCCGGCTTAGCTTTCCAGAGCTGCCTCCCTTCTGCCCAAACTTAAACAGATAACGGTCTTGTGAATCATACACGTAAATACGGCCCATATCTTCGCTTAAAAGGTATATATTCCCCTGGTTGTCTATATCAACATCACAAATTGTAGCCTTTTCCTCTGGTGACTTTCCTAAGCTGTCAACTGGTGTCAATAGATGAGAAAATGCTCCATCTTTATCCAAAACTACAACTCCGCGATAGGAACTACCTGTTACATAGAGATAACCCCTTTTACTTATGGCAATATTACTTGGCCCAAAACTATCTGCGCCTTCAAAACCTTCAAAATAAATATCTTTCTCCCACCCTAAGGATGGGTTAAGTATAGAAATTCTTCCCTTTTTATTTCCTTTACTCTTAGCCTGAGCAATAAAAAGATAACCTTCAGAGTCAATAGCCAGACCTACAGGTGATTCCACTCCATATGTACTGTCTATTGAAAAAAGAGGATAGAAGTCGCTTGCATAAATAAGTATTCTGCTATTCCCTGTATCGAGGACATATATTTCCTTTTTAACGGGCTCAACGAACACCTCGCTGGGATAAGATATTTTCAAACCTTCATAGTCTTCCTGGATAATTTGAAGACAGGTAATTTTTGTAGAAGTTAATTTTTGCCTGCCCGTTGAAGAAGATAATTTGGCCTTAACGCTTCCAACTTGCTCGGCGTAAAGCAAATCTATCAAACCATATTGAAATGATGTAGTTACAGGTATTAAAATTAAAGCGATAATACCAATGATTGTTGAATATTGCCTTTTCCGCAAATTTTGTCTTTCATCCATAATGGCTTAAATTCATTACAAATAGTCTGAGCCACATACAATCAGAAGTTCATTTAAGATATATGGTTTAAAACATATAAATTTGTTAACATAACACAAATTTGGCCAAAATTGTCAATGAAAATTACTTGCCATTATTTTATGGTAATGGTAGATATTTATTGAGTAGTTGCCTCATTGTTTACAATTTTCAGTGAAGCTCCGCCTCGTTCCGTGGTGAACTTTTACGAAATTTTTAGGACTATAATTAGATTGGCAGATATGAAAAACTGGAAAAAAATAATAACGCTATTAAGCTATTTAAGCATAACTATTATAGGATTTATAATATTTGCAAACCATTTAATAGCTGATAATTCTGGTACAGTACCTTCTTTAACAAATGATATCTGTATTAAGTGCCATCCTCAGCAAACTGCAACCATTGATGACCGAGGAGGAAAGCACAAAACTAAAGTCAATTGTATTGACTGTCACATAGAGCACCCTCCACGCGGAACCGGAGCTATACCGCAATGTTGCATGTGCCACACAGGAACGCCACACTATAAACTTGAGAATTGCTCCGGCTGCCATTCCAATACACATGCCCCTCTTGATTTGAAACTGGAAGGTGAAATTACAGATCCCTGCCTGACATGCCACCAGCAGCAGGGAAATGAGCTGAAAAAGTATCCCAGCTCACATACAAACCTGGCATGCAGTGAATGCCATAAAACCCACAGGGCAATTCCTGAATGTATGGAGTGCCATGAAAAACACACCGAAGATATGGATTTTGAGGCATGCAAGAGCTGCCATCCCGTTCATATGCCTCTTGAAGTAACTTACATACGCGAGACTCCATCATATTATTGCGGAACTTGTCATAAAGAAGCCGCAGACCTGCTTCAAAAAAATGATACCAAACACCATGACCTTGCCTGTGTTTATT
>JAHIKR010000191.1 GCA_018897415.1 Pseudomonadota bacterium | reverse complement strand
CCGCAATATAATATGATTTTTTAACCGGGCCCTGACCTCATTGTCTCCTTCTTGTTTGCTTTTGCCGTAAATGCTTAATGGAGATGCCGGATCCGACTCTATATAAGGAGATTTTTTTTGCCATCAAAGACAAAATCGGTTGAGATATGGATTAAGGGGACTTTGAACAACGCACAGATTTCAGCCAGATTGGCAGGGCCGTCTCTGTTTACCGCAAAAGCGAGATTCTGCTCTGTCTCTGCTTTATCAACATTTGTATATGCGGCTGCATTTACAACGAGAGAAGGTTGGGATTTCTCCAACCTGTGTTTAACCTGAGTCTTATCAGTTATGTCTAAATCGGGAAGATCAGCGGGCAGTATTTCATAACCAGAATTATTGCCCTGAATTAAAAGTTCATGTCCAAGCTGGCCTTTTGAGCCGATTACAAGAATTTTCATGGTTTTTTTCAAGCATTAAGAGTTGATAAATTCGGGAAGAAGCTCGCAAAGACGCGGATAATGCTTATCCTTTTCTGAAATTATAGGATCCTTAACAGGCCAGTCAATACTAATGTCAGGGTCAGACCATATTATTCCACCCTCGTCATCAGGGGCATAAAAATCTGAGCATTTATATAAAAAATATGCTGTCTCGCTGATTACGCAAAATCCGTGAGCAAAGCCTTCAGGTATAAACATCTGACGTTTGTTCTGAGCCGAAAGGACAATACCTGTCCACTTGCCGAATGTTGGCGAACCCTTTCTGATATCAACTGCCACGTCAAATATTTCACCTTTAATAGCCTGAACAAGCTTCGCCTGGGGATGCTTGATCTGAAAGTGAAGGCCTCTTAAAGTGCCGCGTACTGAATAAGAAAGGTTGTCCTGGACGAAAAGCCGATTAATTCCTGATTTTTGATATTTGTTTTGATTATAGGTCTCCATGAAAAAGCCCCTGTTGTCTTCAAAGACCCTGGGCTCAATTATCAGTACGTCTTCCAGTGATGTAGTAATAATATTCATAGCACCCTTGTACCTAAATTGAGCGATTAGCTGTTAGCCATTAGCGTTTAGCTTTGAAAAATCAAGATATTACATTAATTAGAAATTGCACCCAATGGGTGAAAGTTTGTAATAGCAAAACATTCTGTAATCATTAAACTAATAGCTAACCGCTAAAGGCTAATTGCTCAACTTAGATTGTATCGTATTTAAGCATTTCTAACAGATATTTACCGTAACTGTTTTTTAGCAGAGGCCGGGCGAGTTTTTCCACCTGGCTTGCATTTATATAGCCCTTTCGATAAGCTATTTCTTCAACGCATGCTACCTTGAGTCCCTGCCGGTTTTCGATCGCTTCAATAAAGTTGGATGCCTGCATAAGCGTTTCATGAGTTCCGGTGTCGAGCCATGCTATTCCCCTTCCAAGCCTTTCAACGTGAAGCTTTCCCATTTTGAGATAAGCCATGTTTACGTCCGTAATTTCCAGCTCACCCCTTGCTGAAGGCTTAAGGCCGGCGGCGATATCAAGGACCTGATTATCATAAAAATACAGACCGGTGACAGCATAGTTTGATTTCGGCTTATCAGGTTTTTCTTCTATGTTGACTGCCTTGCCGGAACTGTCAAATTCTACTACGCCGTACCTTTGTGGATCTTTTACCCAGTATCCGAAGACGGTTGCGCCGTTATTTCTGTGTCTGGCGCTTGTTAGCTGCCCGGAAAGACCCTGACCGTAAAATACATTGTCACCTAGTACCATACATACATCGCCGTTTCCTACAAATTTGCGACCGATGATAAATGCCTGTGCAAGTCCTTCAGGATGTGGTTGTTCAGCATAGGAAAAAGATAAACCCCATAGAGATCCGTCACCTAAAAGCTTTTTGAAAAGCGGAAGATCCTGGGGGGTTGATATGACCAGTATATCCCTTATTTCGGCAAGCATGAGAACAGATAGAGAATAGTAGATCATGGGCTTGTCGTAAAGAGGCAAGAGCTGTTTGCTTACAACTCTGGTAATCGGATAGAGCCTTGAGCCTGAACCTCCGGCAAGTATTATTCCTTTCATAAAAGTGTATCCTTTTTAATCCGTCAAATTCGAAATATATTTAAAGGTTATGCAGAACGCTTATCATACATATAACTATTATATCAAGCCTCACTTTTATCCGGGTCGAGGACAAGCTTCGCAGGAATGACTGTGTACAAAATTGTTATAAACATTTTTAGATACCCCGCAGCTTGCTGCGGGGAGGTTCATTTTTTACTGCCAAAAAATCTAAGGTGTATTTTTTGGGGAATGATTTTTTCGTGATAGAGTTTCTCAAAGAAAGTTCTTATCCCTTTCAGTTGCAGGGGATCAAGATTGTAGTTCAATAGCTCGTAGTATTTTCTGCAGATATCAATATCTATTCCAAGAATTCCTGAAGCAGTTTTGGCAATATGCTCTATATTCTTCTTTCCTTGTTCCTTGGAGATATTAAACAGTTTTATTATTGATGATACAGCTTCTGGTCTATTATCTGCAAATGATTTTCTCACCGCCCATAATGCAAAAACAAATGGCAGGCCTGTTAATTCCAGCCACATCTGACCAAGGTCAAATACATAATCAAAATGCAGTTCCCATTTTTTTTTTAAAGCTTTGTCGCCAATAATAAGTGCTGCTTCAGCATATTTTTTAATTTCATCAGGGCATTGAATGGGTCTTGTTTCAAATACGGGTTTTACTCTTTTTATTGAAAAAAGAAGTTTTAACAGCTCTGCGGCGGCCGCAGACTTGTCTGTAATGATTACTTTGTTGTTAGTTAACTTTTCGAAAGGCTTTTTGCTTACAAGAATGACACTCATAACTCTTCCAAAGCATGCTATTGACAGGTCGGGAAGAAGCAGCCATTCATCCTGGTGTTTTGCATAAGCAACAGATGATACAGGGCTTATGTCAAGCTCTTCTTTTTCCATCATTTCATTTAAAGTAGAGGGAGGTGCGCTTACTATATTTAGCCAGTCAGGTTTTAAACCATTATCTATGCCATAATATACCGGAGCTACGTTCATATAGCTTATACGACCCAAATTGACAGGTGGAATGGCTATGTTATTTTCAAATGACTGTTGCATTTATTGTAATACCGTTTTGCAAGACCCCTTGAAATCCGCATTTACAAGGGCATGCTGAAGCTCTGATCTGCTCGAAACCTCTACAGGCACGTAAACAAAAGCAGCACGCTTTCCTGGAGTTAAAGATCCAAACATGTCTTCAAACCCCAAAGCCCTTGCGCCGTTAACTGTTGCCATGGCAAGGATTTCATCTGGCGGTATTGAAGGAAAAGCATTCGATATAAAAGCCATTTCATTAAATATGCTTAACGACTCCACACTGGCCAGGCTGTCAGAGCCAAGACATATTTTTAATCCTGATTGTAACATTTCTTCTATATCAGGAAGCCTGTTATGAAGATTTTTATTACTCCTTGGACACAAGCACACACTGACATCATGGCGGGAAAGTATTTCAAAGTCTTTTTCTTCCGCATGGAGAAGATGTACAGCTATGGTTTTTTTATCAAGCACTCCAAGATCTTCTAAATATTTTACAGGACTTTCAACCGGCAGCCTCCAGTTTGAAAAATCTATTCCTCTTTCAGTCATGAAATCAGCCCATTTGCCTTTTCCTGTTTGCAAAAACTCTATTTCATCTTCAGACTCAGATAGGTGAATTGAAAAGGGGAGATTTCTTTTTCGCGTAATATCTTTTAGCTCTATAATACGATTTGGAGCCAGGGTATGTGGAGCATGAGCTGCAATTGATTTTACTAAAAAATCTTTTCTGTCACATGTGTTATCTACAGGTAAAACATTGCCAAGAAATTCCCTGAACCAAACACCTGCAAGGTTTGATTTTGAAATTGTTTCCCATGTAATGCCCAGTGTTGAAATTTCGCCGATAACACCACAGCCGGATTCAGTAAGTTCTTTTAAACCTTTTAGTGCGCCTGTTTTAAGGGTTTCCGGGCTGGCTGAGTTTCGTAATTCTATTAATTTTTCTACCCATGATTTAAAACCATTTTCATATTTAACCTTGTCTTTTAAAGCGCAGAGTTCAAGATGTGTATGTGCATTTACAAGAACAGGCAAAAGCGCGCCCGGGCCGTGATCAATAATATGTCCGCTACATGAACCCCTGCCAATGTCCCCAATTAATCCTGATTCAACCCCGATATAACCATCACGGATAATTGTATAGGGATCAACTATTATCCATCCGGCCTTGTGGGTGACTGTTTCAGTTGAATTCATGTAACTACTCAGGTTGTTGGGTTCACGGTTCACGGTTCACGGTTGGTTGCCTTGATTTCTTCATAAGCCCGTAAGCCTTTGCAAATCTCGGCTTCTTTGTCAGACGGTACACTTTTCGAGTCAATTCACGCCTGCCTGTGCGACGGCAGACAGGTGTCAGTTGCTATGCCTCAATATCTTCAAACCGTTCAATCTTCATCGCTCTCTAACCTTGAACCGTGAACCATTGAACCGTGAACCTGAGCAGTTACAATAATATTATAAAAGCAATCCCTTTGTGCTGCTGTGTAGCCGGCTTCCTGAATAAGGCGGATCATTTCTTCTTTTGGCAGCCTGAACTTTATTCCTGCTGCTGCTACGACATTCTCTT